>SKGU01000088.1 GCA_007117255.1 Natronohydrobacter sp.
CGCTCGGAACATCTGCTGGTCCATCACAGCTATGTCGGCACGCCCCGCGACCCGGTGACAGCGCGCTATAACGAGGGGTTCATTTCCTATTTCGGGCGCGTTTTGCGCGACTGCCCGCCTTCGGCTTTCCGCGCTGAAGCAGCGATGCTCAGGCGCAAGGGCCTGCCATGGTGGCATCGGACCAACCCGTTCTGGCGCTTTGCTGCGTTGCAGGGGGCGATGGTGCTGCTCGCGCTGGCTGTCGGTGGCGTCTGGGGGCTGGTGCTGTTTGCAGTGCAGGCTTTCGTGGCCTTCTGGCATCTGGAGCTGACCAATTACATCGAGCATTACGGCCTGACGCGCCGTCATCTGGGGGACGGCAAATATGAGCCAGTGCGCCCGCATCATAGCTGGAACGCCTCGCATGCCGCGTCAAATTGGCTGATGATCAATCTGCAGCGTCATTCAGACCACCATTACAAGCCCGCGCGCCGCTTTCCACTGTTGCAGACATATGATGAGACATCTGCGCCGCAATTGCCCTTCGGCTATCCGGCGTTGACCACATTGGCGATGATGCCGCCCTTGTTCCGGCGCTACATGAACCCGAAAGTTCGCGACTGGCGGCGTCAGTTCTATCCTGACATCGAGGATTGGACCGACTATACCAACCATGCGACACCAATGCCCAAGGGCGCATCTTGAGCGCTGCGCACCTTGCGCTACGTCTTTGCGCATGAGTAACACTGAAATCCTCTATAACGGGCGCTGCCCCATCTGTTCGGCAGAGATCGCGCATTACCGTGTGCAGGCTGAAAAGGTGCGCGCGCCCCTGACTTTTACCGATTTGAACGAGGCCGATTTATCTGACTGGGCGCTGAGCAAGGATCAGGCGACGCGCCGCATCCATGCCCGCAAGGATGGTCAGATCATATCCGGTTTTCCGGCCTTTCTGATCCTGTGGCGAGATCTGCCACGAATGCGCTGGCTGGCACGGCTGATGTCGCTGCCAGTGCTGCGGCAGATTGCGGATATTGGTTACAATTACCTTGCGGCCCCGCTTCTGTATCGGCTGCATCTGTGGCGCGAAGCAAAGCGCAGCTGAGGTCGATTCAGACGAATTGTTCGCGGATCAGGCGCTCTTCAAGCCCGTGGCCCGGATCGAACAGCAGTTTATGCGCGATCTCGCGTGCCGACGAGATATCGACGCGGACCACATTGCGCACTGACCGGCTGTCAGCATCCGCCATGACGGGCCGACGCTCTGGATTGACCACTTCGAACCGGACAGTCGATGCCTTGGGCAACAGCGCGCCGCGCCAGCGTCTGGGTCGAAACGCGGCCACTGGTGTCAGAGCCAGCACATCCGAGCCGATCGGCAGGATGGGCCCATGCGCTGAGTAATTATAGGCGGTCGATCCGGCAGGCGTGCTGAGCATCGCGCCATCGCAGACCAGCTCGTCCAGTCGTTGTTTGCCATCCACTATGATGCGTAGCTTCGCCGCCTGCGCGCCCTGGCGCAGCAGCGAAACTTCGTTGATCGCCAATGCTTCGGACACGGTGCCGTCAATCCGGGTCGCACGCATGCGCAACGGGTTGAGCACCGCCATTTCTGCGGCGTCCAGTCGCTCGATCAATCCATCAATTTGCCAGGCATTCATCAAAAAGCCCACTGTGCCGCGATTCATGCCATAAACAGGCGTGTCCAGATGCTGCGTGGCGTGAAGCGTCGTCAGCATGAACCCGTCGCCGCCCAGAGCGATGATCACATCGGCCTCTTCCGGGGGAACATGGGCGTATCTGCGGCCCAGTGCTGCAAGTGCTTCCTGCGCATCCGGGGCGGAACTGGCCAGCATTGCGAGTTTGGGTGACATGGCGTGCTCCAGCTTGGGTGTGATCTTTCTGGCCCGGCTGTGGGGGCTTGGCAAGCAGGTTCCGGTTCCGGCTTGCGTCACACTGTCATCGGCCTGTGTCGGCCCCAAGTCGGGATGTGGCGCAAACAAGCCTTTGCGCGCGCCGCAGGATGCGTTAGATGAAGCGCAACCCAAATGATCTGACCCGGAGGCCCAAATGGACCAGACTGCGCGCGATACCGGCTTCTTCACCGAAACTGTTGAAAGCCGCGATCCTGAACTTTTTGCCGCGATGCGCGCCGAACTCGGTCGCCAGCGTGATGAGATTGAGTTGATCGCATCGGAAAATATCGTCTCGAAAGCGGTGATGGAAGCGCAAGGCTCGGTGCTGACCAACAAATATGCCGAAGGCTATCCGGGGCGGCGCTATTATGGTGGCTGCCAATATGTCGATGTGGCTGAAAATCTGGCCATCAACCGCGCGTGTGAACTGTTCGCGTGTGGTTTTGCCAATGTTCAGCCCAATTCCGGCTCTCAAGCCAATCAGGGTGTGTTCACAGCATTGTTGAAGCCGGGCGACACAATCCTTGGCATGTCGCTCGATGCTGGCGGGCACCTGACACATGGTGCCAAGCCCAACCAGTCGGGAAAATGGTTCAACGCCGTGCAATATGGCGTACGCGAGTCCGATCTGGAAATTGACTATGACCAGATCGCGGCACTGGCGGCAGAGCACCAGCCCAAAATGCTGATCGCGGGTGGTTCGGCCATTCCACGGATCATTGATTTCAAGCGGATGCGCGAGATTGCGGATTCGGTCGGGGCCTATCTGCTGGTCGATATGGCACATTTCGCTGGTCTGGTTGCGGCTGGCCTCTATCCGTCGCCTTTCCCGCATGCGCATGTGGCCACGACCACCACACATAAAACCCTGCGCGGCCCGCGTGGCGGCATGATCCTGACCGATGACGAGGCGATCGCGAAAAAGGTCAATTCCGCGATTTTCCCCGGCATTCAGGGCGGCCCACTGATGCATGTGATCGCGGCCAAGGCCGTGGCCTTTGGCGAAGCGCTGCGCCCCGGCTTCCGTGACTATCAAAAACAGGTTATCGCTAATGCCAAAGCGCTGGCCGATCAGTTGGAAAAGGGCGGCCTGGCCACTGTGACCGGCGGCACCGACACGCATCTGCTGCTGGTTGATCTGCGCCCCAAAGGGGTGAAGGGCAACGCGACCGAGAAAGCGCTGGGCCGTGCGCATATCACCTGCAACAAGAACGGCATCCCGTTTGACACCGAAAGCCCGATGATCACCAGCGGCATTCGTCTGGGCACGCCTGCAGGCACGACACGCGGCTTTACTGAAGCCGAGTTCCGCCAGATCGCTGATTGGATCGTCGCAGTCGTGGACGGTCTGGCCGCAAATGGTGAAGAGGGCAATGCCGAGGTAGAAGCACGCGTGAAGGCTGAAGTAGCCGAACTTTGCGCGCGGTTCCCGATCTACCCCGAACTGTGATCTTCAGGTCCTCTTCCATGCGGATGCCGCTGCGGGGGCAGGGCGTGCCATGCTGAACATGATACGATATGGCAGCCCAACCGGGCTGCCGAAGCTCTTGATCGTGCACGGGCTTTTTGGCTCTGCGCGCAATTGGGGTGCGATTGCCAAGCGGATGTCCGACAGCCGCGAAGTGATCAGTGTTGATTTGCGCAACCATGGCGAAAGCCCTTGGGCCGAGACACATGGCTACCCAGATCTTGCCGCTGATCTTGCTGAAATAGCGCGTGCCGAGGGCGGCAGGCTCGATGTTCTTGGCCATTCGATGGGTGGCAAGGCGGCCATGCTGCTTGCACTGACAGAGCCGTCCCTGGTGGAGCGGCTCTTGGTCGCTGATATTGCACCGGTGACGTATACACATAGCCATGATGGGCTGATCGCGGCCATGCGCGCGCTTGACCTGTCGCAGATCGACAGTCGTGGCGCGGCAGATGCCGCGCTTGCAGAATCGATCCCTGATCCGTCAGTCCGCGCATTTCTGTTGCAATCGCTTGATCTGCGCGCTGATCCGCCGCGTTGGCGGCTTAATCTCGATGTGCTGGACCGCGAGATGGACAAGATCACTGGATGGCCAGATGTCACAGGACAGTTCGAGCGCCCGGTCCTGTTTCTGAGTGGCGGGCGCTCGGATTATGTCTTGCCCCAGCATCGTGGCTTGATCCGTCCGTTATTTCCCAACGCGAAGTTTGCAAAGCTGCCCAATGTGGGCCATTGGCTACACGCGGAAGCACCACGGCCGTTTGAAGCGTCGTTACGGATGTGGTTTGATTAGGCCAACCCCTGCCAGAACCTTGTGTGCCAGTCGGTCAGGCCGTGCTCAGCGCTTTTGCAATCAGCCAGCTCGCGATCAAACCAGTCACAGCCCCAAGCGCGGCGGAAATCAGAATTGGCTGTAATGTATCCTGTCCTATGGTCAATGCGATCACGACACCGATGCCAGCGCCAGTTGATCCGGCAATCGAGAGGATGAGAAAAAACAAGCGCAACATGGCAGGCCTCCAACGTTTGAGTCGGCCCTGTTTAGCGCAGCGATTTGGCGCTTTTGTTGATCCAGCGCAAATGGCGCGTCACCGAGACATTCAGTCGCAGTCCAGTTCGGCGCGCAATATTCCCGTATCGCCCGTAATGCTTTCAGGCCGTAGCTTGCATCCGGTCGCTTGCTGCGCTGCCTGCACCATAAGTCCGCGTAGATTTGATTGATGTCGCACCCGTACGAAATTGTGCCTAATGATCTCAACATGCTTATCCCTGCGCCAGACCGTGAAGGCAAAGCCCTCAATTTGCACGTCATGACGGTCAGCCGTCACCATTTGAGGGGACGGGCTGTTACAGGACATCAGGAAAACTGTGGCGAGCAGAGGCAAAAGACGCATCAAGCGACTATGCTCCCGTTTGGTTAACACAGACTTAATGCTCTTTCCTGAAACTTGCCTGCGATCAGATATTGAAAGCTCTGATAAAACCCGCTAATGCCCATTCAATCAGGGTGATTAGCTCAGTTGGTAGAGCGCTTCGTTTACACCGAAGATGTCGGGAGTTCGAGTCTCTCATCACCCACCATTTCAACTCATTGAGAAGCAACAATATCTCTGCGTTCTTGGGTTATATCCTGCTTTTACGCCAAAGCAGTCCTGCAGAGCTGGTGCCGCATGGCCGAGGCGAGAGATGCAGCAGGCTTTGGGATATCAATCTGTCACTTTGATTTCCACCAACTGCCAGATGCTGCGCGCATAGACAGATTCGGTCTGGAATTCAGTGGACAGATCAAATGGGTAAACCAGCCAGAATGGCCCTTTGTCACGAACCGACATGGGGGCGCCGTTTCGCTCAAACGCGACAATCGGATAGTCATCGCTGATCTGCGACGCGTCCATCGTAACCACATAGTCGTTGATTGCAGTCAAG
>SKGU01000326.1 GCA_007117255.1 Natronohydrobacter sp.
GCGCGGATGATCGATGCCCTGCCCCCGTTGCGTGACGTGATCCGCACCCATGATCTGCGCGCGAAAAAGAGTTTTGGCCAGAATTTCTTGCTGGATCTGAACCTGACCTCCCGGATCGCGCGGGTTGCGGGCGATCTGTCCGGCGCCGATGTGTTGGAAGTTGGGCCTGGCCCAGGTGGGCTGACTCGCGGGCTTTTGGCGGAAGGCGCGCGCCGCGTGCTGGCGATTGAAAAAGACCCGCGCTGCCTTGCCGCGCTGGCCGAAATTGCCGCGGCCTATCCGGGGCGTTTGCAGGTGATTGAAGGCGATGCGCTGGCAGTGGATGCGTTGGCGCATCTGACCCCGCCGATCAAGATCGTGTCCAACCTGCCCTATAATGTCGGCACTGAATTGTTGATCCGCTGGATGACGCCTGCGCAATGGCCACCCTTCTGGGACAGCCTGACGCTGATGTTTCAACGCGAAGTGGCAGAACGGATCGTGGCGAAGCCGGGCAGCAAGGCTTACGGGCGTCTGGCGTTGATGGTGCAATGGCGGGCCGAAGCCCGTATCGCGCTGAGCCTGCCGCCTGAAGCCTTCACACCGCCGCCCAAAGTCAGCTCAGCCGTGGTGCATATCACGCGGCTTGATCAGCCGCGCTACCCTGCCGATGCACGCGTTCTGGAGCGGATCGTGGCGGCCGGGTTCAACCAGCGCCGCAAGATGCTGCGCGCCTCGCTGCGCGGTCAGCATCCGCAAATTGAGGATATGCTGAACGCCGCAGAGATTGCCCCCACCGCGCGGGCCGAGGAAATCGGGTTGGAAGCCTGGTGCCGTCTGGCGCGTCTGATCGCGCCTCAGGGCGCGTAAGCAGCCGGGCGGGCGGGAACATATCGCGCGAATTCGAAGGCAAGCCAGTCTGCGGTGCAGCTATCCACCTCTTGAAGCCTGCTCAACATCTGCTCTCGGGCGCGTGTCATGTAGCGCAGCATGATTTGACGCGCGATCGCTTGTTGGCCGCGACGGCTGGCTGCGAAATCCGTATCCGAAACGAGGGCGGCCACCGGGCTTCCAAGTGACAAAAGTGCAGGGTAGCTTCCAAGGCCGATATAGAGCGCATGCGCACAGGCGCGCTGACTGGTTGGGCACTGTGTTGAACAGACCGCGCGCAGGGGCATTGCCAAGGGGTTGGCCGCCAACCAGTCGCGCAGATCTTCGGGCGCGGGTTTTTCGCCTGCTGCACGGCGCTGCGGATCGCCAGCGTGTAAATCCTCGACCGCATCAGGGTCGAGCACGCGCGGATAAACAAGATGGCGCAACCCGTCAGGATACCAGGGCATGTCCAGCACGGCAGGCGCCAATCCGCCTTCGCGCCGCGCGGCAACAGTCAGAAGCGCTTCTCGGCATGCACGGTCCTCACCTGCTTCAGCGAATTGATGCGCAAGCTCTATCCCGCGTTCACCCCGCCAAAGATCGGCAAGCGCCTTTGCGAAGGAGCTTTGCGCTGCCGCATGTGTGATCCAGTTCTGTCCTGACAGACCGCCCGTGCTACGCAAATGTTCGATACGTTCGGCGCGCGTAAGCCACGCGGTTTCCGGCCCCTGCAAAGCGCCGCGCTTGTCGATAAGCCCAAGAAGGACTTGTGCTGCGACATTGTCCGACTGTGCCAGCTCTGCGAAATCCGCAACAGATTTCGACTCTTCGCCACTCAACCACAGCGCAAGGCTTGCCTGAAAGTCAGGATGATCCGCGCCTTTCAACGCACCGGCCCACAGCTCTTGCCCCAGCGACAGCATTGTCACGACAGCAAGCAGTCCCAACCGCAGCGCAAGGCAAGAAACGGTCTTTAGCATGATCCCCCCTATAGCCTGCACAACTATGCGGCGCATAGGTGCTGCCTACAAGTCGATCTGATGAATTTTCGTGCAAGTTTCTGCGATCTCAATGCGCAAAGCTTCGCGTCCGAGCACGAAGCATCTCAGGTACCTTTGCACGAAACGCTACAATTTTTGGTTTGGTGCAAGGATTGGCGTGAATGCGGAAACAGCGTGCGCGCATGGATATAGGGTTTCAGATGTGATCATTGAATTGGCGCAGTGCGTCGCTTGTCAATCAGCCGAAGTCGGGTAGGCTTGAAAATGGTAAATGTCTTTTCCCTGACACTCGAGTGACACATGAGCGACTGCGCAGACACGATCAACCTCGCAACGGCCAGGACCGAAGCCGAATGGCTGGCACGTCTGGATGAAATGGCCGACGAGCTTGGCAGTTTCACGCCGCTTGGCGCGCATCATGCTGCATTTTTTGCAGATGGCAGCGATACGTTGTTGGTCAGTTTTGAAACGGTCGCTGAAATTCGAGACATGCAAGACGATCATCGCCCGTTCGGTCTGCGAATCGCCGAACGACACGGCTGGTCCAGTCTGGTAATCCTTGCCCGTGCGCCGCGCTGGTATCGCGACGCCGAAGTACTGGATTTCTTCGACAGCCAGATAGATTCCTGCTTTTTTGACAGCTTTTCGCGCGTTATCTTCTATGGTGCAGGCATGTCAGGATATGCGGCTTGTACGTTCAGTCTGGCCGCGCCTGGCGCAACTGTGCTGGCAATCGCCCCGCATGCCACCCTTGATCCCGAACTTGCCCCATGGGAGCGGCGTTTCAAGGCGCAGCGGCGTCTGGATTTCCGATCGCGTTTCGGCTTCGCACCCGCCATGCTGGACGGTGCGCGCGCAGCCTTCATCGTCTATGATGCTGCCAACAAGACCGATGCAATGCATGCGACGCTGTTTCGGCGCCCCTTTGTGACGATGTTGCGCAGCCCGGCTTTGGGCGATCAGACAGCACCGGCACTGGCACGGATCGGCGCGCTTGATACATTGATCGAAACGGCAGCACGGGGACGGCTGACCCCTGCCCGGTTCCACGACCTGATGCGCAAGCGGCGCAATGATCCGACCTATCTGAAAGCACTGGTCAAGCGGGTGGCCAAAGCCAACCATCCCGCGCTGACGGTCGTGGCTGCAAAACATGCGCTGGCGATGAATGACAGCCACGGGATGCGCAAAAAACTGAAGAAGGCAGAAAAAACCTTGGCCGAAGATCTGAGCTGACGCAGAATCTGGCTGGAAAGGGCCTGTAAATTCCGTATAGGTCAGGCCATGACCAACAGCCTGACGCTCCCCCGCCCCGACGACTGGCATCTGCATTTGCGCGATGGCGCTATGCTGGCCGGAATTGCGCCTGAAAGCGCACGCCATTTCGCCCGCGCGATCATCATGCCGAACCTTGTGCCTCCGGTTGTGACGGGCGCACAGGCCCGCGCCTATCGCGACCGCATCCTTGCTGCGACAGGATCAGAATTCAAACCCCTGATGACATTGTATCTGACCGAAACGACGGACCCTGCCGATGTCGTGTCTGCGCATGATGCGGGAATTATCACAGCGGTCAAACTCTATCCAGCAGGGGCCACGACCAATTCCGCTTCAGGGGTGCGCGATTTCGACCGCGTGCGCGGTGTTCTGGACGCGATGGCTGAAGCAGGCATCCCTCTTTTGTGCCATGGCGAGGTCACTGACCCCGATATCGACATATTCGACCGCGAAGCCGTGTTCATTGACCGGGTTTTGGATCCTATCCGAAACCGCACACCCGGCTTGCGCGTGGTGATGGAACATATCACCACGGCGGATGCTGTCGCCTATGTACAAAGCCAGCCCGACGATCTGGGCGCGACGATCACCACGCATCATCTTGTGATCAATCGCAACCATATCCTGGTTGGTGGCATCAAGCCGCATTACTATTGCCTGCCCGTGGCCAAGCGTGAAACGCATCGTCAGGCGCTGGTTCAGGCTGCGACATCGGGCGACGCGCGGTTTTTTCTGGGGACAGACAGCGCCCCACACACCGATGATGCGAAAGAATCGGCCTGTGGCTGCGCGGGCTGTTTCACGGCGACCAACACCATGTCGATTCTGGCACAGGTCTTTGACGACGCGGCCGCGCTCGACAAGCTCGAAGGGTTTGCCGGGCGTAACGGCCCCGGCTTCTACCGCCTGCCGGTGAATGCTGACACGATCACGTTGGAAAAGACCGCCGAGCCTGTGACCTACCCCACCCGGATCGAAACTGGCGCGGGTCCAGTCACGGTGTTTGACCCCGGATTCCCGCTTTATTGGCGCGTGACGTAAAGGGCCACGCGCGCGCCCCTGTTTCATCTTGCCAAAAATACTTAATATCCCGCCTGCACCACAGGCCAGACGCCCGAAAGGACAGCCATGATCCCCGCCACTTATCCCGACCGCGCCACTGTTGCCCGTCTGACCGCGCGGATGCTGTTGGATATCAAGGCCGTACATTTCAATGCGACAGAGCCTTTCACCTTTGCATCCGGGCTGAAGGCACCCACCTATATTGACTGCCGAAAACTGATCAGCTTCCCGCGCATTCGCACGACATTGATGGATTTCCTGACCTGCCGGGTGATGGAAGATGCAGGCTTTGAAACCTTTGACAATATTGCAGGCGGCGAGACAGCGGGCATTCCTTTCGCAGCCCTTGTGGCCGAACGCATGGCGCTGCCCATGACCTATGTGCGCAAGAAACCCAAAGGCTACGGGCGAAATGCGCGCATTGAAGGTGCTATGTCCGAAGGGCAGCGGGTTTTGCTGGTGGAAGACCTGACCACCGATGGCGGATCGAAGCTGAGTTTCGTGGATGCAATCCGTGAAACCGGTGCAAGCTGTGCGCATACCGCAGTGATCTTCTACTACGGTATATTCCCTGAGACCGAACCGCGATTGGCCGAACACGGGGTTCAGCTACATTACCTGTGCACCTGGTGGGATGTGCTGGCCGAGGCCCGGCGCGGTGGCGATTTTGACGTCGCCACACTGGACGCGGTCGAGGCATTCCTGCGCGCACCCAAGGAATGGGCCTGAACGACTGGCCAGTCTGCGCTCAACCCGCTATCACTGATTTATAGTCAAGAGTGAGAGCAGAATGGACGCCAACTTCGCTTCGATCTTTTATGAAATCGCCGTGCTGGTGCTTCTGGCAGCGGCCGTTGGTTTCGTGGGGCTGCTCTTGCGTCAACCGCTCGTCGTGGCCTTTATCGCGGTGGGTGTGCTGGCGGGGCCGGATGCGCTGGGGCTGGTTTCCTCGACGGAGTTCATCGAGACACTGAGCCAGATCTCAATCGCGGTCTTGCTGTTTCTTGTCGGCCTCAAGCTCGACGTGTCGCTGGTGCGCAATCTGGGCAAGGTCGCGGTCGCAACCGGTCTGGGCCAGGTCAC
>SKGU01000281.1 GCA_007117255.1 Natronohydrobacter sp.
GCACGGATATCGGCATCGAGACCGCCAGCGCGGGCATTCAGGTGCATGGCGGTATGGGCTTTGTCGAGGAAACGGGCGCAGCCCAGTATCTGCGCGATGTGCGTGTGACCGCGATCTATGAGGGCACCAATGGCATTCAGGCGATGGACCTGGTTGGCCGCAAGATGATGGATGGCGGCGAGGCCGCGTTTCGTCTGCTTCAGGAAATCGAGGACGGAGCCGAAGCGGCGCGCGCCGCGCTGCCAGAGTTGGCAGAACCTGTCTGGCAGGCCGCCGAATCGCTGCGCGAGGCGACCGAATGGCTGGTCGCGCAGGATATGCACGACCGCGCCGCCGGGGCGACGGCCTATCTGCGTGCCTTCGCGCGTGTGCTTGGGGCGCATTACCATCTGAATGCCGCGCGGGCCGAAGGCGGTTCGCGCCGCGCCCTTGCCGATGTCTTTATCAAACGCATCCTGCCCGACCATGCCGCCTGCCTTGCTGCCTTGCGCGCAGGGGCGGAAGGGCTGTATGCGCTGTCAGACGAGGATCTGGCCGCGTAAAGGATAAGCCCTTGGTTCTGCGCTATCCGTTCGAGACACCGCCCGAACAGGGCTGCGTCACCGAAATCGCCGAAGGCGTGCTCTGGGCACGCCTGCCGCTGCCGATGGCGCTGGATCACGTCAATGTTTACGCGCTGGACGAGGGCGATCACTGGACGATTTTCGATGCGGGGCTGGACTCCAAGCGCAATCGCGCGCTTTGGGGGACGCTGCTGAATGGGCCGCTGGCGGGCAAGCCGGTGCGCCGCGTGATTGCCAGTCACCACCATCCTGATCATATCGGGCTTGCGGGCTGGTTTCAGGCCGAAGGGGCCGCACTCTGGACCAGCCGCACCGCGTGGCTGTTTGCGCGCATGCTGGTGCTTGATGCGCAGGAACGCCCCTTGCCCGAAGTGCTGGACTATTGGCGCCGCGCGGGGATGGACGCGCGCATCCTGTCGGAACGTGCGGCAGATCGCCCGTTCAATTTCTGTGACGTGGTGGCTCCGATGCCGCTGGGCTTCCACCGTCTGGCCGATGGGCAGCTGATCCGCGCCGCAGGTCGGGACTGGGATGTCCGGCTGGGGCAGGGCCACGCGCCCGATCAGGTGACACTCTGGAGCCGCGACTGCAACCTTGTGCTTGGGGCAGACCAACTCTTGCCCGGCATTTCGCCGAATCTGGGTGTCTATGCCACCGAACCCGATGCAGACCCGGTTGCCGAATGGATCGACAGTTGTACCCGGCTTCTGGCCCATGCACGCGACGATCATCTGGTGCTGCCCGGCCATAAACTGCCCTTCACCGGCTTGCCGCTGCGCCTGCGCCAGAAGATCGAGAATCATCATTCCGCCCTGCGTCGGCTGCACAGCCACCTTGCTCAGCCACGCCACGCCAGCGCGTGTTTCGCGCCGCTGTTCAAACGCGAAATCACTGATGGGGTTTACGGTCTTGCGCTGGTCGAGGCCGTCGCGCATCTGAATCACCTTGTGGCAACAGGCTCAGCGCGGCGAACCGAAGATGCAGATGGTGTCTGGCTCTGGGAGGCAATGTGAGGCTGCATCTGAGCTTTTGCAGGGGGTGACAGGCGCGGGAAGATCGGCTATCGAAATTCA
The DNA here is from genome assembly GCA_007117255.1 of Natronohydrobacter sp. Taxonomy (GTDB): domain Bacteria; phylum Pseudomonadota; class Alphaproteobacteria; order Rhodobacterales; family Rhodobacteraceae; genus Roseinatronobacter. The sequence continues at coordinate 1,637 of SKGU01000281.1, forward strand.
AACACCGTTTTGCAGGAGGCCTCGATGGCAGAGCACAAGCATGGCAGCATGGATATCAAAGAGCAGGAAAAAACCTTCGATGGTTTCATCCGTTATGTGATCTGGGGTGCCGCAATCAGTATCGGGGTCCTGATCTTCATGGCGCTGGTCAACGCCTGATACTGGTCTGTCTCGAAAGTAAATGCAGATGAACAGCCGTGCCCAGCGCCGCGCCGTGGTCAATTTCTTGCCCGTTATTCTGGCGCTTGCTATCCTCTCGCTGCTTTCTGCTTGTGGTGAGCGCATTTATGCCAGCGACGAAGCCGTTCAGGCCGCGCGCTACCAGCATGGCGGAGCTGCCGAACTGACGCTTGTGACGATCATGAACTACGCGTCAAACCGTGGTGATCACACGGGGCTGTTCATCAATGGGAACGAGCGGGTTCTGTTCGATCCGGCTGGTAGCTGGACGCTAGAGGCGATCCCCGAACGCAATGATGTGCATTTCGGCATGACCCCTGCTGCCGGTGCATCATACTACATCAGTCATGTGCGTCCGTCGCATTATGCTGTCGTGCAACGGCTCGTCGTCTCGCCTGAAGTTGCTGAACAGGCCAAGGCACTTGCCTTGCAGGCAGGTCCGGTGCCCCCTGCGCGCTGCGCTGCTGCGACATCGGCTCTGCTGCGCCAGTTGCCGGGCTTCGAGGGCATTGGCGGGACATTCTTTCCTCAGGTGCTGATGCGTAGTTTTGCCGAGCTTCCGGGCGTGCAGACATATGAGCTGCATCATGACGACCCCGACATTCAGGTCAAGATGCTTCAGGTTCAGCGCCCGCTTTAGGTCTCTGCTCATGTAACGGCGGGGCTGCTCTGCTTGCACCCGGCGCGTGTATTGGTGAAAGAGGGGCCATGAGTGATTTCATCTATGCGCCCCCGGCCGACCCCCCGGCTATTCTGCACGAAGATCATGAACTGGTCTTCGTGGACAAACCGTCCGGGCTTTTGTCCGTTCCGGGCAAGGGCGAGCATATGCGCGATTGCATGATCGCGCGGCTGCGCGCGATTTTTCCCGATATCTTGTTGGTGCACAGGCTGGATCTGGACACCTCAGGCGTCATGGTCTTTGCCCGCACCCCCCATGCACAGCGCCATCTGGGGCTACAATTCGAGAAACGTCAGACGCGCAAGACCTATATCGCTCGTGTGGCCGGACAGGTGACAGAACGCGCAGGTCGCGTGGATTTGCCGCTGACGGTCGATTGGCCCAATCGCCCGCGCCAGATGGTCTGCCATGACACCGGACGCCCGGCACAGACCGACTGGGCGCTGATTCGGCATGAGGATGCAGGCTCGCGCCTTCGTCTAATGCCTGTGACCGGGCGCAGCCACCAGTTGCGTGTACATATGCTGGCGATAGGCCATCCGATCCTTGGCGATCCGCTCTATGCGACTGGCACCGCGCTGGAGCATCCGAGGCTTATGCTGCATGCGCAAAACCTGCGTTTGCGCCATCCGGACGGCGGCAAGGGGATCACGATCACGGCGCCTGTGCCCTTTTAAGGGCGGGCAGGGGGGTGGCCTCTGTGCCTGCGGCTCAGTCAGCCCGTATACAGTCGTCCCTTGAAAAAAAGGGGCGCTATCAAGCGCCCCATCTTCAACTCATGCCGAACGGCGCTGGCCATCCCTGCCGCCAGATTTGGCCGCGCCTTGGCGTTTGCCAAAGGATTTCTGACGCGGTTTGCGTGCCTGGCCGTCGCTGTCACCCTGGCGCGAAGGACGTGCGGGGCCACCCCGACCCGGACCGCGCTTGCGCGCAGCCGCGCGTGCTGCGCCTGCCATGTCATCTGCCCATGGCGCGCCGCCTGCAATCGCCAGATCACGCTTCATCAGTTTCTCGATAGCGCGCAGGTCGCCCATCTCTGCAGGTGCACAAAACGCAATTGCGCGGCCAGAAGCCCCGGCGCGTGCCGTGCGCCCAATCCGGTGTACATAGTTTTCGGGCACTTCCGGCAGGTCATGGTTATAGACATGGCGCACATCGGGAATATCGATCCCGCGCGCGGCCACATCTGTGGCAACCAGCACCTTCAGACGCCCCTCGCGGAACGCCTGCAAGGTGCGCTCGCGTTGACCCTGACTTTTGTTGCCATGGATCGAGCCAGCCTCGATCCCCCAGCCGTTCAGCAGCTTCATCAGCTTTTCGGCCCCATGCTTGGTGCGCGAAAAGACCAGTGCCAATTCGTCCGGGTGCTGCTTGAGATAGCCTTCCAGTACACGCGCCTTGTCGCCTTGCGGGACAAAATGCACAGACTGGTCGATCTTGTCAGCAGGCTTGCCGGGCGCGTCCACCTGCACACGTTCCGGACGGTCCAGATAGGCGCTGGCGATCTCGTTCATCTGCTTGTTCATCGTCGCCGAGAACATCATCGTCTGACGTTCTTTCGGCAGCAATGCCGCGATCTTGCGCAGCGCATGGATGAAGCCCAGATCAAGCATCTGGTCGGCCTCGTCCAGCACCAGCATTTGTGTCGCTGACAATGTCAACGCGCGCCGGTCCAGAAGGTCCAGCAGACGCCCCGGTGTTGCGACCAGAATATCGCAACCTTTGGCCAGTTTCTGGATTTGCGGGTTCAGACCCGCACCGCCGACCACGCGCTGCACTTTAAGCGGTGTCTTGCGGGCAAAGCCGTCCAGTGTTGTGGCGATCTGTGTGACCAGTTCGCGTGTTGGCGCAAGGATCAGCGCTTGTGTCGTCTTGGGTTCAGGGCGGCCAGCCGCCAGCAGGTTGTGCATGATCGGCAGGCCAAAAGCCAGCGTCTTGCCTGTGCCGGTCTGTGCCAGCCCCAGAATGTCACGGCCCTGCATGATCATCGGGATCGCGCGGGCCTGGATCGGGGTGGGGGCGCTGAAGCCTTGGGTTTCAAGGCCCGTCATCAGCACCGGGCGTAGCCCGAACATGGTAAAATCAGTCAAAATCAGTCCTCTCACGGCCTGCGGCGCAGGCAGAATGCGCCTGCCTTCGCAGGTGCGGGTTTGGGGGTGCAGATCACTGCACCGCCCCCCACGCGTGATGTCGGGAAGCATATTGCGGGCCGATTGCCCTGCCCATAGCGGAATAAGAATGCTCACGCGGCATCGCTACAGGTATTGCAGCAGATGGGGCGCAACTGCCTAAATGTCAAGCATTAATGCGGATCAGGCTGGCGCGCAGCCAGTGCCAGTGCCCCCGCCAGAGCACACATGGCAATCGGAAACATGGTGAAGACGCCAAAACCAAAAGTCAGATACATCCCCGCACTTGACGCAAGTAACAGCACCCCTGCCACCAGATTGACCGAGCGCGCCATCGCTGCGCCCGCAATCGCCATCACAGGGGCGATCAGGCTCATCGCGCGGATCAGGCCCATATTGGCAACGCCGCCGGTGAATTCCGACAATTCAGGGTAACGAATCAGCAAATCCGTATACCCGAAGCTGAAAAAGCCTACGAGCATACCCCACAATCCGCCAATCAGGCCAAGGGTCAGTGCCGCATTGCGCATCTTGAGGTCATCCTTCTGACTTCTTGGGCAAAACTACCCGGTATGGTGCAGATAAAAGCAAAACTCTTGCGTTTTAACCCCGCTGTGGCAAAATTTGCCCAGTGAAGACA
>SKGU01000284.1 GCA_007117255.1 Natronohydrobacter sp.
CGGCCTCAGCAAGCCCGGCAAATAGCGGGCCCCATTGGCTTTGCTCTGTGCCAACAATCTGATAATTCGCGGATTTCTTGCGCAGATCGTCATCCGCTGGGATCGTCGCCAGAACCGGGATTTGCACGGCATCCGCGAAAGCCTGCGCTTCGCCCGTGCCGTCATCCTTGTTGATCACCAGCCCTGCAACGCCGACATTGCCACCCATCTTGCGGAAATATTCGACCGCCGAGCAGACATTATTCGCCACATAGAGCGATTGCAGATCGTTCGAGCCGACCAGAATGACCTTCTGCGCCATGTCGCGCGCAATCGGCAGGCCGAAGCCGCCGCAGACCACGTCACCCAGGAAATCCAGCAGCACATAGTCGAAATCCCAGTCATGGAAGCCCAGCTTTTCCAGCAGTTCAAACCCGTGGATGATCCCGCGCCCGCCGCAGCCGCGCCCGACTTCCGGGCCGCCAAGCTCCATCGCGAAGACGCCATTGCGTTTGTAGCAGACATCGCCGATCGCCACTTCCTCGCCCGCCAGCTTCTTGCGGGTCGAAGTCTCGATGATCGTGGGGCACGCCTTGCCCGCAAACAGCAGCGAGGTCGTGTCGGATTTCGGGTCACATCCGATCAACAGCACGCGCTTACCCTGTTCGGCCATCATGCAGGACAGGTTGGCCAGTGTGAAACTTTTGCCAATCCCGCCCTTGCCATAGATCGCGATGATCTGGGTATGCTTGGTCGGTTCCGCTTGCGGAACCTCAAGTGTCGGTTCTTCATGCGCTTCGTCACGCAGTCGCTGGTCGAAATCCTTCAGGTTCGGGATGTCGAGGGTCATGCATGGGCCTCCCAGTCCAATATCATTTTCAGGCAATCAGGGTCGCTGAAAGCTGTCTCATAAGCCTGCGCCGCGTCGGTTGGGCGGGCACGATGTGTGATCAACCCGTCAAGCGAGAGCGCGCCGCGATCTATCAGGTCGCGCGTGGCGATCAGGTCATCGGGCTGCCATTCAGCGGCGATGCGCAACCGCGCTTCGCGCATGAAAGCGGGCACGAAAGCAAATTGCAGCGGCTTGGTGTAAAAGCCCGCCAGCACCACCTCGCCATTGCGGGCAATCCGGCCGACAAGCTGGTCAATCAGCCCTTCAGCGCCAGATGCATCGATGATGCAACCATAGTCGCGGCGCGTGTCGTCATCGGGATGGCTGACCGCATAGCCCTGCGCGCCACTCATCCGGGCCGGGTTCACCTCCCAGACCTGCGGCGCGGGCGCACCAGAGGCGATGACGATCCGCGCAATCAGGCGGCCCAGCACACCATGCCCGACCACAAGGTCGGGCATGGTGGCATGTGCACCCGCCACAGCGTGACGGGCGGTAGCGGCCAGCGCCAGTAATGCGCCTTCGGCGCCCATGCCAGGGTCAATGCGCGTGACGCGCTTGGCATCTGTCACAAGAGTTCGGGCTGCGCCGCCAAAGAGACCGAAAACCGGCCCCTGTTCGCCTGAAACGAAACAATTCGCGCCGGGCACAAAGACACGCTCGCCAGGATTGAATCCCGTATCGCGCCCTGCCTCGATCACTTCGCCTTCCGCCTCGTAGCCGGGCACAAGCGGGTAGCCCATGCCGGGAAAAGGGGGCATTTCACCCGACCAGAACAGCTTTTCCGTACCAGTCGAGATACCGGAATGATCAATCCGCACCACCAGATCATCGGGGCCTGCGGGTTTCAGTCCAACTTTGCCAAGCGCCAGCTCTCTGGGGGCGTTCAGAATGATGGCGTCGGTCTGCATGAAACTCCCCCTGTTTGGTCTCGCCTGGCGATAGTTCGGGCAAAACAGCGACTCGATGCCCTTTATGTAATCATAACGATACAGTTCAAACTGTCAATTCTTATTGACACTTATTTCGGACCATCTGCGCCCGCCGAGGCTTTCCGGGCCTCCAAAATACAGGTAATAAAAGGCCTATTTGGCCTATATCTTTTGATTTCTGCGAATCCAGCCGCACGCAGCAAGGATGCAATCTCTGCGGCAGAACGCGTGCGCCCGGTCTGCATGGCCAATGTGTAAACTGAAAAGTACACATCTGTTTGCGGGTCGGGCCGCGCACCGCCCGACATTGGCTCGATCACCAACACCCGGCCGCCCACGGGCAGGGCCTCATGCACCCGCGACAGCAGCGCATGCACTGTCTCATCCGAATGATCGTAAAGCACGCGCACAAGGCTGATCGCATCCGCACCCGCAGGCAACGGATCAACGCGAAAGCTACCGCCATGCCGGGCCACATCCGCAGGCAGCGCAGCCTGCGCCACCACATCGGGCAAATCGAACAACGCCAGTTGCAAACCCGGATAGCGCGCGCGCACGGCCCGCAGGAAAGCGCCCGTGCCACCGCCAACATCGAGCAGGCGCGCGACACCCTTCAGCGACAGCTGCGCCAGTGCAGCCTCTGCCACCAGATGCTGACTTTCCGCCATCAGATTGGAGTAGCGCGCGGTCACGTCTGGGTCCATCGGCCCGCTCGCGCCAAAGACATAGGGCCAGAACTGTGCAAGCTCCGGGTCGGTTTCGCCCTTGATGAAGGCCACCGGGTCGGCCAGATCGCGGTACAGCACATCATGATGCCGCACCATATCCGCCAGCCCCGGCACCGCCAGAAAGGCCGCACCGCGCCGCGCCAGTGCGAACTGATCACCCTTGCGGCACAACAATCCCATCGCCGCACCCGCTTGCAGCAGGATCGCCATGCGCTCCACCGGGACAGACAGCCGCCCGGCCAGCGCTTGCGCCGTCGCCGGCGCATCCGCCAGAAGGTGCAGCACGCGCAATTCCACCAGCGCCATCAGCATCTGGCTTTGCACGAACCCCTGCATCAGATCGAAGATCGCAGCCCCTTCGCGCCGGACGACCCCGCGCAAGCCCGGCACCCGCGCACAAATCGCCTGAAACCGCGTTGACGCCACCAGCCGATTGATCAGACCCGCAGGGCGAAACGGCGCTGCGGGGGCTGGCAGGTCGGTCATGCCTTCAGACCCGGACCGGCGCGACAGGCGTCATACGTTCGGCATAAAGCCGCACAAGCTGCGCCAACCCAGCCTCGCCCGGACAAGACGGGATCGACGCAATCGCCCCGCTGAGAATATCCTGCAACCGCCGGATCGCGCCCTGCACGCCATATTCCTCGACTGCCGAGGGGCGCTGATGGATCGCATCCTGCCCGGCAGGCTTGCCCAGATCGGCCTCGTCATAAAGCGCATCGCGCAAATCGTCAGCGACCTGAAACGCTTCGCCAATACGCGCGCCCAGCTCGCTCCACGGGTCCGGCTCATGCCCTGCCGCCAACGCGCCCATCTGGGTTGCCGCCACGAACAGCGCCGCCGTTTTTGACCGATGATAGGCCCCCAGATCAACCTTGGCTTCGCTTTCCCAGCCCTGCCCCGCGCAGATACCATGCGGCATGCCCGTATGATGGGCAAGCAGACGCACCAGTTTCAACGCGCGGAACGCGTCAGTTTCAGGCACATCGGCCAGCACATCGAAGGCAGAAATGATCAGACTGTCGCCCGTCAGCACGGCCAGCGGTTCAGAAAAGGCCAGATGCACCGTCGGCTTGCCGCGCCGGAAGTCAGCGTCATCAAAAGCAGGCAGATCATCATGCACAAGGCTGGCGCAATGGATCAACTCCAGCGCCGTTGCCGCACGATCCGACAGCGCGGGCCGATCATCGCCGCAGGCCATGGCCACCGACAGGCAGATCGTGGGCCGGATACGCGCGCCCCCCGGCGTGACGGCATAATTCAGCGCCGCGGCCAGACGTCCCGGCGCCACCCCGCCGCCACCCTGCGCCCGCGTGATCGCGTTGGTCATTGCCCGGTCGATTCGCTTGCTCAGGTCCATGTCAGCCTCGCTTCGCTAGTATGTGTCAGTCTATATAGACATATGTGTAAATAATACTGGACAGTTTGGCGTAAAGAGTCAAGAATCTATGACATGAGCCACGCAAAAGACTCGATCCTCGTCATCGGGGCCGGTATCGGCGGTCTTGCCGCTGCTATCCGGCTGGCAGCCGCTGGCCAGCCCGTCACCCTGATCGAGGCACAGGGCTGGCCCGGCGGAAAAATGCGCACCACCCCCAGCCCCGCAGGCCCGGTCGATGCTGGCCCCACAGTGCTGACCATGCGCGCCGTGTTTGACGATCTGTTCGCAGCCGCAGGTACAACGCTGGACGCGCATCTGACGCTGACGCCCCTGCCCATCCTGGCGCGCCATCACTGGCGCTGCGGTGCTAAACTTGACCTTGTGGCAGACCCGCGCGCCAATGCCGATGCAATCGGCCAGGCTTTCGGCACCTCGGCGCGTGCCGAGTTCCAGCGGTTCAACACCGCCACCCGCGCGCTTTATGACGCCTTTGCCGCGCCCATCATGCACGCCCCCCGCCCCAGCACGCTCGGCGCGGCGCGTGCGGCGCTGCGCAACCCGCGCATCTGGCCATGGCTGCGCCCCGGCCTGACCATGGGCCGCGCGCTGGAGCACCACTTCACCGACCCCCGCCTGCGCCAACTCTTTGGCCGATACGCCACCTATGTCGGCGGCAACCCAACCCATGCACCCGCCATCCTTGCGCTGATCTGGCAGGCCGAAGCCGCTGGCGTCTGGGCCGTGCAGGGCGGCATGGCACGGCTGGCGCAAACTCTTGCGGACCTGTTCGCCGCACTTGGCGGCACGATCCGGCTGAACACACCGGTTGCACGGCTGATCGCGGAAAAGGGCCGGATCACAGGCGCGCAACTGTCAGATGGTGATATCCTCAAGGCCCGGCAAATCATCTTCAATGGCGACCCTGCCGCCCTCCCCGCCATGCTGGATTACCCACCCGTCACCCGCCGCCAGACCCAGCCGCGCAGCCTGTCTGCCAATGTCTGGACACTCTGCGCCGATGTCGCGCCAGGCGGGCTTGGCGCAGATGCGCTGGCCTATCACACAGTCTTTTTCGCAGATGATGCCGCAGAGGAATTCACGCCCCTTGCGCGCGGCCAGACCCCACGCGACCCCACGATCTATGTCTGCGCGCAGGACCGCGCCAGCGGACAGCCAAGCGGGCCAGAGCGGTTTCAGTTCATCCTCAATGCCCCCGCGCTTGGCTCCATGCGCAACCCCAAGGACACCCCATGCAACACCGACCCGCTCACCCGGCTGCAAGCCTTCGGGCTGAGGCTGACCCCGCAAGCCGCCACCCTGACCAGCCCGGCGGATTTCGCGCGCCTGTTTCCGC
>SKGU01000366.1 GCA_007117255.1 Natronohydrobacter sp.
GATTTCCATGCCATCACCTCGGCGCATAACCTGCTGTCGGCGATGATCGACAACCATATCTACTGGGGCAACGAGCTGGAAATCGACGAGCGCCGCATCGTGTGGCGCCGTGTGATGGACATGAATGACCGCGCGCTGCGTGACATGGTGATCTCGTTGGGCGGTGTGTCGAACGGTTTCGCGCGCCAGACGGGGTTCGATATCACCGTGGCCTCTGAAGTGATGGCGATTCTGTGTCTGGCTGCCGATCTTGATGACCTGCAGCGCCGGTTGGGTGACATCGTGGTGGCTTACCGTCGCGACAAAACGCCGATTTACTGCCGTGATATCGGCGCGCAAGGCGCAATGACCGTCCTTTTGAAAGATGCGATGCAGCCCAATCTGGTGCAAACGCTGGAAAACAACCCGGCCTTTGTACATGGTGGGCCTTTCGCCAATATCGCGCATGGCTGCAACTCTGTAGTGGCCACACAAACAGCGCTTGGATTGGCGGATTACGTTGTGACTGAAGCCGGCTTCGGCGCGGACCTTGGCGCGGAGAAGTTCTTCAACATCAAATGCCGCAAGGCCGGGTTGAAACCATCGGTTGCTGTGATCGTTGCGACGGTACGCGCAATGAAGATGAATGGTGGCGTGGCGAAAGCGGATCTAGGTTCGGAAAATGTAAGCGCAGTTGAAAAAGGCTGCCCGAATCTGGGTCGTCATATTGAGAATGTGAAATCTTTTGGCGTGCCCGTCGTGGTCGCGATCAACCATTTTCATTCCGATACCGAGGCTGAGATACAGGCGGTGAAGGATTTTGTCGCGTCGCTTGGCTCTGAAGCGATCCTGTGCCGCCATTGGGCCGAAGGGTCAAAAGGGGTCAAGGAGCTGGCCACCCGTGTTGCTGAACTGGCAGATGGCGACTGGTCGCAATTTGCGCCGCTTTATGGTGATGAGTTGCCCTTGTTCGAGAAAATCGAAACCATCGCCCGCCGCATCTACCGCGCAGACGAGGTGCTTGCCGATGGCAAGATTCGCAACCAGCTCAAGGAATGGGAGGCGGCTGGCTACGGTGATCTGCCGATCTGCATGGCCAAGACGCAGTATTCCTTCTCTACTGACCCTGATCTGCGTGGGGCACCTGTGAATCATTCTGTGCCTGTACGGGAAGTGCGCTTGTCGGCCGGGGCAGGATTCATCGTGGTCATCTGCGGTGAGATCATGACCATGCCCGGCCTGCCGCGTAAACCCGCTGCGCAATCGATCCGCTTCAACGATGCGGGATTGATCGAAGGGCTGTTCTGAGTGCCGGGATGGTGGACGGCGCTCGCGCGGCTACGCCGCCCGTCGCCCCGCCCACCATCCCGCGACGCCGCTACGCATTGCGCAAAACGGACCAGAGCGGTAGGACGCTGAGGTGTCACACTCTGGATAAGGAAGCTCAGATGCGCCCTGCATCCGATTGCAGCAATATGACCGAACTGCGTGCAGAAATTGATGATCTGGATCGGCAACTGGTTGCCCTCTTGGTGACGAGAGCAAGCTATATCGACCGTGCCGTCGAACTGAAATCGGCGGTCGGGTTGCAAGCGCGCATCGACGCGCGGGTGGATGAAGTGCTTGGCAATGTTCGCAGGCGTGCTGAAGAGCAGGGCCTAGACCCCGATCTGGCAGAGGCGCTCTGGACGCGCATTATTGAATGGTCCATCGCACGCGAAGAGCGGGTATTGGGGCCAAGTGTGGAAAGGAAGACGTGATGACTGCGAGCATTCTGGACGGAAAGAGCTTCGCCGCCAGTATTCGGGAGAAAGTGGCAGAGCATGTTGCGCGCCTGAAAAACGAGCATGGCGTGACGCCCGGTCTGGCAGTTGTGCTGGTGGGCGAAGACCCAGCAAGTCAGGTGTATGTGCGTTCCAAGGGGAAGCAAACTGTCGAGGTCGGGATGGCCTCTTTCGAACATAAGTTGGCGCCGGACATATCTGAAGCCGACCTTCTGGACCTGATCACGAAACTAAACGCCGATCCAGAAATTCACGGGATTCTCGTGCAGTTACCGCTGCCTGCTCATCTGAACTCTGATCTTGTGATCAACAGTATTGATCCTGCGAAAGATGTGGATGGCTTTCACATTTCCAATGTCGGACTGTTGGGGACAGGTCAGAAATCCATGGTGCCCTGTACCCCGCTGGGTTGTCTTATGATGCTGCGTGACCATCATGGCAGCCTGTCGGGGCTGGAGGCTGTTGTCGTTGGGCGCTCCAATATTGTGGGTAAACCCATGGCGCAGCTTTTGCTGGGCGAGAGCTGCACTGTGACGATTGCACATTCACGCACAAAAGATCTGGCAGAAACCTGTCGTCGCGCAGATATCCTTGTGGCCGCTGTCGGGCGTGCCGAAATGATTCCGGGCGATTGGGTGAAGCCGGGCGCGACCGTGATAGACGTTGGCATCAATCGGATTGAGCGTGATGGCAAGCGCGTGCTTGTGGGCGATGTCCATTTTGACAGTGCAGCACAAGTGGCAGGCGCGATCACACCAGTTCCTGGTGGGGTCGGACCGATGACGATTGCCTGTTTGCTGGCCAATACTGTGACAGCATGTTGCCGCGCAAACGGGCTGCCGGAACCCGATGGCCTGACAGTCTGAGCTATCTCAGCTTCGAGAACAGGATCCGCCCCATTAAACGGGTCATGGTTTGCGGCGCGATACGTCCCAGCACCGCGGCCAGCTTCGGACCCGCGCCGGGTATGATGGCAAAGCGCCGCGCTGGCGCGGCCAGTATTGCATGTGCCACTTGCTCAGGAGCCATGCGGCCCTTGGGACTTGCGCCTTTGGGTGCATAACGTGCGGCGTGGGGGGTATCCATCGGGCCGGGGCAGGCCAGTTGTATCGCGATACCGTGTTTGCGCATCGTTGGGCGTAGCGCGCGTGCAAACCCTGCCAGCCCGTCCTTGCTGGCAGCATAGCTGGCCGCGCCCGGATAGCCTGTGAAGCACGACAGTGAGGCAACAAACACCAACCGGCCACCGGGGCGCAGAAACCCGCCCGCAACGAGCAGATGGGTCAGCCGGATCGGACCTGTCAGATTGGTTGATGCGACCCGCTGATGATCAGGTAGAGGAATCGCTTCGAACTCGCCCGTGGCGCTGATCCCTGCTGAGAGGACAACAAGATCAAAGGGACCATGCGTGGCCAGCCAGTCGCCCGTTGCATCCCAGGCAGCCGGGTCTGCGCTGCTCATGTCATGCCGATGCCAATTCGCCTCCACAGGCGCGGCAATGTCGATCACATGAACATCGTCGCCGCGCATCGTGCAGTCTGCAACAAGCGCCGCGCCAAGCCCGCTGGCACCGCCGATGATCAAAACCTTCATGTCGTCCCCCGCAGCAGCCGATGCATTCCAACGCGCAGAAATGACACCGTTTGGCGGTCTGCTCCGCGTGGCGCGTCCAATGCACGCAGCAGGGCTGCGGCTGTTATCCGCGGGGGCAGGAACAACCGGTCAGCGAAATCGGGCTTGCGCCCGGCGCGTTCGGCCATGCCCGTGGCCACCGGACCGGGGTGAAGAACGCGCACCCGCACATCCCCGCGCCATTCTTCGGCCAATGCGCGGCCAAATCCGTCCAGCGCGGCCTTGCTGGCGGAATAGACTGGCATGCCTGCCGCCCCTTTATGCGCGACCGAACCGATTAGCCCCAACCTGCCGCCAGACAAGACCGCGCGCAGACCATGGGCGAGAGTGATATTTGCGTTGAGGTTAATCGCAAGCACAGTGTCGATGTCCTGCGCCGTTTCCTGTGTGAGCGGTCGAAAATGGCCCGCACCTGCATTCAGCACCGTCGCGCGCAACGGTCCGTGCGCGGCGGCCCAGTCCCGCAATCGCGCCACGGCATTCGGATCAGCAAGATCGCAGGCATGATAGGCGCAGTCGGGAAAATCGGCAGGCAGTTCCGTGACGGCGCGCCGACCCGACGCCAGCACGCGTTCCCCGCGCGCCACCAGCAGATGCACCATTTCCAGCCCCAGCCCATGCGAGGCCCCGGTGATGAACCAAACCACGATAGCCCCTCTTTGTTGAGCGCTGGTTTGCGCTACCGGGCGCGGCCCGCCCCGGCAAGGGCGGACCAGTTCACAAGCCTGTCACGGGATCAGTTTGGCCACGATCAGTTCAGCGGCCTCTTCTGCGTTCAACTGGGTCGTGTCGATGCGAATCTGTGGGGCTTCGGGCGCCTCATAGGGCGAATCAATTCCAGTGAAGTTCTTCAATTCGCCCGCGCGTGCCTTGGCATAAAGCCCCTTCACATCGCGTTTTTCGGCTTCCTCCAGAGGCGTGTCGATGAAGATCTCGATAAACTCGCCCGGTTGCATCATGCCACGCACCATGTCGCGCTCTGATCTGAAGGGCGAGATGAAGGCAGTGATCACGATCAGCCCGGCATCGGTCATGAGCTTCGCCACCTCGCCAACCCGGCGGATATTCTCGACCCGATCAGCATCTGTGAAACCCAGATCCTTGTTCAGTCCGTGGCGGACATTGTCGCCGTCCAGTAGGAACGTGTGGCGATTCATTCGTGCCAGCTTCCGCTCGACCAGATTGGCAATGGTGGACTTGCCAGACCCTGAAAGGCCCGTCATCCACAAGACCATCGGCTTCTGGTTCTTCATCGCAGCATGATGATCGCGTGAAATATCTGTCGCCTGCCAGTGGATATTCTGCGCCCGGCGCAAGGCGAAATGGATCAGTCCAGCACCGACGGTACGATTGGTCATCTTGTCGATCAGAATGAACCCGCCCAGATCGCGATTGTCGTCATAGGGCGCGAATGGGATATCGCGGTCAGTGGTGATATTGGCCACGCCAATCGCGTTCAGGTCCAGCGTCTTGGCGGCCAGATGCTCCATCGTGTTGACATTGACCTGATACTTCGGGGCGGCCACGGTCGCGCTGACGGTCTGCGGGCCGAGCTTCAGCCAATAGGCGCGGCCTGGCGTCATGGTGTCCTCATCCATCCACACGAGTGTGGCTTCGAACTGATCAGCCACTTCAACGGGGCTTTTGGCCGCTGTGATCACTTGCCCGCGCGAGCAATCGATCTCGTCTGCAAGGCACAGCGTGACGGCCTGTCCGGCCACGGCCATGTCCAGATCGCCGTCGAAAGTGGCAATCCGTGAAACGCTGGACGTCTTGCCAGAGGGCAGCACGCGGATTTCATCGCCGACCGAGACATGGCC
>SKGU01000236.1 GCA_007117255.1 Natronohydrobacter sp.
CTGATCTACTGGCGCTACGGCGATTATGTGGGCATCGGGCCGGGCGCACATGGCCGCCTGACATTGGGAAACACCCGCATCGCAACGCAAACTCCACTCATGCCGCAAACATGGCTCGATCAGGTGTCCCAGCTTGGCCATGGTGAACTCAAGCGCGAAACGATCCCCACAGAAGAACAGGCCCTTGAATACCTCATGATGAGCTTGCGCTTACGCGAGGGCACAGATATTGTACGATATCAGATGCTTGCGGGCGAAGCCCTATCCGACATGCGCATTGACGATCTGGAGGATCAAGGCTTTCTGACGCGCAACGACACCCGTATCGCCGCAACGGATACAGGCCGTCCTGTCCTGAATGCCCTGATCCGCGCGGTTATGCTCTGACAGGGTTGCCCAAGATCGAACATAGCTTATCCAGATCTTCCATCGACCGATAATCAATCGTGATCCGGCCTTTGCCGCCGCCATCGTAATCTATGCTAATCTTCATACCCAAAGCCGCCGACAGATCATTTTCCAGCGCCTTCGTATCCGCGTCCTTCTCATGAACCCTTGATTTTACTTGCTTTTTCTTCGCAGGAATCGTCTTTGTCAGCGTCTCTGTCTGACGCACTGACAACCCCTCAAGCACAACCTTGCGCGCCAGCATCGCGGGATCATCTGCGGTGATCAGCGCGCGCGCATGACCCGCACTCAACTTTCCCTCGCGCAGCAGCCCCTGGACCTCATCTGGCAAGCTCAGCAAGCGCATCAGGTTTGCAATATGAGACCGGCTTTTGCCCATCGCATCCGACAGTTTTTCCTGCGTGTGCCCAAACCGCTCGATCAGCGCACGGTAGCCCATCGCCTCTTCAATCGGATTCAGATCGGCGCGCTGGATATTCTCGATAATACCGATTTCCAGCACTTCAGTATCGGTGAATTCGCGCACAATGACAGGCACATCATGCAGTTGCGCCCGCTGCGCGGCCCGCCAGCGGCGCTCCCCGGCGACAATTTCGAAAACATCACCCTTGGGCCGAACGATCAAAGGCTGAATGACGCCTTTTTCTCCAATCGAAACAGCCAGTTCCGCGAGTGCAGTCTCATCAAAATGCCGCCTTGGCTGATCAGGGTTCGGGACCAGTTTTTCAATCGGCAATCGCTGTTCACGGCTGCGCGTATCCTGCCCGGTTTCTGCTGCTGTTGAAACTTCGGCCATCAGCGCTGACAAACCGCGCCCCAGCCCCCTGCGCTCCGATTTCCGATCCATTACGAAACCGCCCCTTCGCTTTGTACTTTTTTATGCTTGCGGAGCACTTCCGCCGCCAGATCACGATACGCCACAGCCCCCTTCGACTGCGAGTCATAGGTCAACACAGGAACCGCAAAGGACGGCGCCTCACTCAAACGCACATTTCGGGGAATCATTGTCTGAAACACCATATCCCCAAGATTACCACGCGCGTCTGCTTCAACCTGCTGTGCCAAATTGTTGCGACGATCATACATGGTCAGCAAAATGCCCTCAATACGCAGCGCTGGGTTGGCGGTTTCGCGCAATTCGCGCACAGTCAACATGAGCTGTGACAACCCTTCCAGCGCGAAAAACTCGGCTTGCAGCGGGACAAGAACTGACTGCGCGGCGACCATCGCATTCAAGGTCAACAAGTTCAGCGATGGCGGACAGTCAATCAGTATGTAATCAAACCCGGCTTCCATAATATCGCTCTGGCGCAAAGCATCCTGCAAAAGATAGCTGCGACGCGCTCGCGTCATCAATTCAATGTCGGCAGATGAAAGATCCGTTGTTGCAGGAACAATCGACAAATTCTCATGTTCAGTTTGCGCGATGATGCTTGACGCCGGAACTTCCCCGAACAAAAGATCATAAGTCGTGTATTTCCGCGCGCCCATTTGA
The DNA here is from genome assembly GCA_007117255.1 of Natronohydrobacter sp. Classification (GTDB taxonomy): domain Bacteria; phylum Pseudomonadota; class Alphaproteobacteria; order Rhodobacterales; family Rhodobacteraceae; genus Roseinatronobacter. Next base: position 1,904 of record SKGU01000236.1, read on the forward strand.
AGCCCCAGCCCGGTCGAGGCATTGCCCTGCGGGTCAAGATCAATCAGCAGCGTCCTTTGTCCAGCCTCTGCCAATGCTGCGGACAGGTTAATTGCAGTTGTAGTTTTTCCCACCCCGCCCTTCTGGTTCGCAATCGCAATGATACGGGTCTTACGTCTTTCAACCACGGGCTATGTCCTTCAAGATTAGCAATCGTGCCAAAGGGTCGGTTTGGCTCTCGATTTCTGTAACGTCAAACTGCCACTCTGCTCTCGCGGTCGCAAGCTCTTCAGCGTAGGATTTTCCTTTCGGTAGCAACGCAACACCACCAGGCCGCAAATGGCGATCCACCAGCCCCAGCAAAATGGTCAATGGTGCCAAAGCTCTCGCAGAAACAATGTCAGCCATTTGCGGCTGGACAGTTTCGATCCTGTTCGCGCAAACTGTGACATTCAGTTCCAGTTCTCTTGCGGCCGTAATCAGAAACGCGGATTTGCGCTTGTCACTTTCAATAAGTGTAAACTGGCAGTGCGGTCTGTTCTCTTGCGCCAAAATCGCGCAGACAAGTCCGGGCAATCCACCGCCTGACCCCAGATCGACCCAATGCAGCGCCGGCTCTGGCGCATGGTCAAAAAGCTGGGCGGAATCAATAATGTGTCTCTGCCACATATCCTTAATTGTTGAGGGCGCAACCAGATTGATCCGCGCATTCCAATGCGCCAGAAGCTCTGCAAATGCCCGCAGCTTACTCAATGTTTCACGTGAAACATTCAGATCCTGTGCTTGCGATATCAACATGATGATGCACGCTTCGACGACCCCTGAAGCCGAGACAACAGCAAAACCAAAGCCGCAGGAGTCATGCCGTCAATCTTCGCCGCCTGGGCAATGCTCTCCGGCCGAAGCCGATCCAGCTTGCCAGCAAGCTCATGTGACAAGCCGCTAATCGCAGTAAAATCAAATCCGTCGGGAAAGCGCTTGTTCTCATCTTCCTGCAAGCGTTTGATCTGCGCATCTTGCCGCTCAAGATAAGAATGATAAACCATCTCACGCATGATCTGCTGCTTGCTTTCTTGGTCAATCTCCGCAACGCCCGGTGCCAACACCGCTAAAGCGTCGAAGTCAAAACCCGGAAGCCCTAACAACGTCAGAGCGTCGCGCCGAACACCGTCTTCGCTGACCTTATGTCCGGCCGCAACAAGTTGCTTCGGTGTAAAAGCAACAGACCGCAATGTAGCACGCGCTACTTCCAGTCGCGCTGACTTGTCCTCAAAAGCCGTTTGTCGTGACGCGCCCACGCAGCCAAGCGCGATGCCCTGAGGAGTCAAGCGCTGGTCAGCATTGTCTGCGCGCAATGAAAGCCGATACTCCGCACGCGACGTGAACATCCGATAGGGTTCTGCAACACCACGCGAAATCAGATCATCAATCATTACGCCGGTATAGGATGTCGCTCTGCTGAAGCTAATCGGATCGCGCTCCATCGCATAAAGTGCCGCGTTAAGCCCCGCAACGACTCCCTGTGCCCCAGCTTCTTCATAGCCCGTCGTCCCGTTGATCTGCCCGGCGAGATAAAAGCCAACGGATTGCTTGAGACTAAGCGTCGAGCTCAACGCTCTAGGGTCGATGTAGTCGTATTCAATCGCATAACCAGGCTGAAGGATCCGAACATTTTCAAGCCCTCGAATGGTCCTGACATAGGCTTCCTGCACGTCTGCGGGCAATGATGTCGAGATTCCATTGGGGTACACTGTGTCATCATCAAGACCTTCTGGTTCAAGAAAGACCTGGTGAGAGTCTTTATCAGCAAAGCGCGTGATCTTGTCTTCGATCGAAGGGCAATACCGCGGCCCCACCCCTTCGATCTGACCACCATACATGGCCGATCGGTCAAGGTTGTTGCGAACAATATCATGCGTTTGCAGGTTTGTATGCGTGATGGCGCATGCGATTTGCGGCGCGATGGTGTAGCTTGTCTGGAACGACAAATACTCTGGAAGTTCATCGCCGGGTTGCGGTTCCAGAATGTCCCAGGCAACAGTCTTGCCATCCAGACGTGGCGGTGTACCTGTTTTGAGCCGGCCCATTGGCAAGCCCATGTCGCGTAACTGATTTGCAAGTACGCTTGACGCTTTATCGCCCATCCGGCCAGCAGGGTAGCTGACATCACCAATAAATACCTTGCCGCCCAGAAATGTACCTGTGGTCAAAACTACGGATCGGGCATAAACTTCGGTATCGCCGTTCACCTGAACGCCAACAACTGTATCCGACTGCAACAGCAGCGCTGTCACTTCTGCCTCGATGACATCAAGTGAAGGCGTGGCCAGAACTTCGCTTTGAACAAAATGTTGGAACCGTTTTCTGTCAGCCTGTACACGGGGGCCCTGAACTGCCGGTCCTTTAGATCTGTTCAGCAGTCGGTACTGAATCGCGGCATAGTCACCAGCTCGCGCCATCAACCCGTCTAAAGCATCAATTTCGCGGACCAGATGTCCTTTGCCCAATCCACCAATCGCAGGGTTGCAGGACATGACACCAAGGTCGCTTTTACGAAACGTAATCAGGGCTGTACGCGCACCAAGACGGGCAGAGGCAAGCGCGGCTTCTACCCCGGCGTGACCGCCGCCAATGATAATGACGTCGTAATGTTTCACGTGAAACACTCCTACTTGCCGATACAGAATGACGCGAAAATATCGCCCAGCAAATCCTCGACATCAACTTTGCCTATCAGCGAATCAAGGGCTGTCATGGCCTGCCGGATATCTGCTGCTACAAGTTCAGAGATATACGCTTCTGAGCGCAGGTTTTCAATCGCAACTGAAAGCGCAGATTCCGCTTGCAGCATAGCGGCGCGATGCCGCCGACGGACAGTTACACCGTCATTAACAACGCGTTTTGACAGCTCGCTCTGGATATCTTTCAATAACCTATCAAGCCCCTGACCCGTCACGCCTGACACGGCCCCAGTCATATCAGGGCGCAGATCGCCTTTGCCCTTAACGACAATATCACCCAGCCTTGGTGCTATGGGTGGTGTAGTATCCTCAAGATCACACAATATGATGCGGATATCAGCTTCTTCTGCACGCTTCTGACCACGAGCAATGCCGATAGCTTCTACCTTGTCATCTGACTCGCGCAGCCCCGCAGTGTCCAGAAGCGTCACGGCAAAACCGCCGATATCCATGCGCAACTCGATCACATCGCGCGTTGTGCCTGCGATGTCGGACGTAATTGCGGCCTCGCGCCCTGCCAACGCATTCAGGAGTGTTGATTTCCCGGCATTGACGGAGCCCACAAGTGCAATCTCAAA
>SKGU01000250.1 GCA_007117255.1 Natronohydrobacter sp.
TCCGCAGGCGGTGTGGTGCCGTTTTGCGCATAAAGCATGTAACTGCCCGAATGCAGGATCGCTTGCGCGGCCATATCCGGGTCATCGGTGACAAGCATGCCCCCCTCGCCGGTGTTCACATGCTTGCCGGATTGGAAGCTGAACGCGCCAATGGCCCCGAATGTGCCCGATGGCTGCCCGTCCCAGGCCGCGCCCAATGTATGCGCGCAATCCTCGATCAGGGTCAGCCCACAATCGCGGCACAGCGCCATCAGCGCGCGCATGTCGCACAAATGCCCGCGCATATGCGACAGCATCAGCACGCGCGCGCCGCTGCTTTGCGCTTTCGCGCGCAGATCGTCCAGATCGATGACCAGATCTTCGGTGATCTCGACCAGAACAGCTTGCGCGCCAATGTGATCCAGCGCGCCGGGCACAGGGCCAAGCGTGAAGGCATTCATCAAGACCGGATCACCGGGGCGCACACCAGCCGCTTTCAGCGCCAGAAACAGCGCCGCGCCGCAGGAATTGACCGCGACAGCATATTTGCGCCCCAAGAGCCGCGCAAACGCGCGCTCAAGCTCTGCCACCGCGCCACCCGTGCCGCCAGCCTCCGCATAGCGGTGCAGACGACCAGAGGCCAGCAAAGCGGACGCCTCTGCGATGGCCGAAGCCGGGATTTCAGGCGGGCGGCCCAGATCAGGCAAATTGGTCATGGCTCAGACCGATTCCACGGGTGCGCCAAGGTCGAAATTATGGCCGGGATAGTATTTCTCCAGCCGCACATCAGCGGTGCGGGCATGGGCTTCCATCCCTTCCAGCCGCGAAATCCGCGCGGCGCGAATGCCCAGTTCCTTGCTGGCCTCGCGGTCGGCCTGCTGCCATGTCAGAGGCTTCAGGAACTTGTGCACGGACAGACCCGCCGAATATTTGGCCGCGTATTTGGTGGGCAGGATGTGGTTGGGGCCAGAGCATTTGTCGCCATATGCCACGGTCGTTTCCTCGCCCACAAAGAGCGAGCCGTAATTCGTGAGGTTCGCCATCCACCAGTCCAGATCGGCGCAATGCACTTCCAGATGCTCGGAGGCATATTCGTCCGACACCTTGACCAGCTCTTCACGCGTGTCACACAGCACCACCTCACCGTAATCACGCCATGCGCAATGCGCTGCATCGCGCGCAGGCTCCGGCAGGGTTGCGATAAGCTCTGGCACACGCGCCATCACCTTTTCGGCCAGCGCCTTGTCATCCGTGAACAGCCATGCGGGGGATTCATGGCCATGTTCCGCCTGCCCCACCAGATCAACCGCGACGATTTCTGCATCGGCGGTCTTGTCGGCAAGAATCCCGATTTCCGACGGACCTGCGAACACGTCAATGCCGACCTTGCCGAACAGCGTGCGCTTGGCTTCAGCCACAAACTTGTTGCCCGGCCCGACAATCACATCTGCGGGTTTGCCCGTGAAAAGCCCATATGCCATGGTCGCAATCGCCTGCACACCACCCAGCGTCATGACGATATCCGCGCCCGCTTCGCGCATCGCATAAAGCACATAAGGATGCATCCCGCCGCCACGGAAGGGCGTAGAGCAGGCGATCACGGTCTTGACGCCTGCTGCCTTGGCGGTTGCGACTGACATCACAGCAGATGCGATATGCGCGTAGCGCCCCGTGGGCACATAGCAGCCCGCCACATTGCAGGGCACCCATTTCTGCCCCGCCGTCAACCCTGACGGCATCGTCATCTGGAAATCATGCACCGAGTCGCGCTGCGCAACAGCAAAGGCGCGCACTTGTTCAACCGCGAAGGCGATGTCTTCTTTTACCTGATCAGGCACTTCTGCAGCGCGCGCATCCATCTCTGCGCGTGTGACCAGTATGTCACCTTCCCATTTGTCCAGCGCGCTTGCGTAATATTTCACAGCCGCCTCGCCCTCGGCCTCGATCCGGCCCAGCATTTCGGTCACGACAGCCTGGGCCTGCGCGGATTCCGTTTCAGGGGTCTTTTCGGCTTTTTTCAGATAGGTGATGGCCATGGTGATTTCATTCCTTCTCTGGGCGCAGCCATGCGGTAGGTCATCGGGCATGGCAAGGTGATGTAAGCGCTTTCACATTTTCACACCAACCCGTCAAGAAAAATCCGTTTTTTCCTTGCATTATTGTCGATACAAGGTAGAAATGTGTATGTAAATTTTCATAAAGAGACTGAAAAATTGTCAACGCGCCGACACCCGACCCTGACTGATGTGGCCCGCGAATCGGGGTGTTCCATTGCCACCGTCTCGCGCGCATTGTCGCAGCCGGGGCTGGTGCAGCGCGACACGCTGGAACGAGTCCGAAGTGCCGCACAAGCGCTTGGCTATGTGCCCAACCGCCGCGCGCGGGCACTGGCGTCAGGACGCTCGAACACGATTGGCGTGGTCGTGCCGACGCTGAATTCGCCCATCTTCTCGGCCATGTTGCAGGAAATGCAGCGCGCCTCTGCGGCCAATGGCTATCAGCTTCTGATCGCCTCGCATGAATATGACATTGGCAGCGAAGCCGCCGCCATTGGCCAACTTGTGTCACATGGGGTGGACGGCCTGATTCTGGTGGGCGGCGAACGCCCGCAGTCGAGCTGGGCCATGATCGACAGCGCAGGCCTGCCTGTCGTGCAGCTCTGGGAAGGGCGCGCGGGCTTTGACCGGGTGCTGGTCGACAATTTTCAGGCCGGTCATATGGTGGCGCGCTACCTGCTGGATATGGGGCATCGCCGCGTCAGCGTCATTTGCGGGCGTCAGGCCAATAACGACCGGCAGCGCGCGCGTGTGGACGGGATCCGCGCGGCACTGGCCGAAGAAGGTATCACTCTGACACGCAGTCAGATCAGCGAACAGCCCCTGACGCTTGCCGCTGGCCGGGCGGGCTGCATGACCTTGCTGGAAACTGTGCCCCGCCCCACTGCGATCATCGGCACTGCGGATCTTCTGGCCATCGGCGCGATGATCGAAGCGCAGGGCCGCGCGATTTCCGTTCCCGACACGCTGTCTTTCGCGGGTATCGACAATGTTGATATGGCGGCCCATCTGGCGCCGTCACTGACAACTGTGGATATTCCCGCAGCCGCCATCGGCGCCGAAGCCGCAGCGCTGATCCTTGCGCGGCTTGGCACACCGGACCGGCAAGAACCCGTCGACCTGAGATTGCCGATTTCACTGGTGGTGCGCCATTCCACAGGGCGGGCCGCGTCATGAAAGCGGCGTGTTGCGCGATCCTGCTGGCTCTGCCCGGCCCCTTGCTGGCACAGGACAGGATCGTGCTGGAGTTTGAAGGCTCTGAAATGGCCTTCACCTTTGATGATCCGCAGGCACGCGCGGGCTTCACGCGGTTCATGTCGGTGGATGCTGTCAGCTTCGAAGCCGTGGCAGGCGCTGCGCGGCTGGTGATCGAGCTGTCCTTGCCCCCTGGTGGCGATGCGCCCCATGATGCGCGCATCATGTTCCGGCCCGATGGCTGGCGCGACTACTGGCTGTCGCCACTGATCTTTCCCGATGGGGGCGTTGTGGTCAGTCAACTTGCGCTGCGCGGCACCGCGCCGCATATCGAAGGCCAGTTTGAAACGCCTTTGTGTTTCACAGCCTCGCCCATGACCTTGCCCGACCCGGACCGCTGCGTCCCGGCGCGCGGACATTTCCGGACAAGGCTGCACCCCGACTGAGCCGGATCAGGCCAGCCAGACCCGTGCATAGGGCAAAAGCACAAGCGTATCGTCCTGCATCACGATGTCATGGCCTGACAACAGGTCGTGCATCTGGCTGGCGCCCTGCGCCCGCAGCCAATCGGACGGAATATGTTGCGTGTCCTCGCTGAAATTGAACAGACACAGCACAGGGCCAGTCGGGGCCAGCCGCGCAAAAGCGAAGACCTGCGCATTTTCAAGGTGCAGGATGCGCGTGGGCACGCCAGAATGCAGCGCGGGCAAACTGGCGCGGCGATGCAGGATCATGGCTGTGCCAGCATAGACCTGCCCTTCCATTGTGTCAGGCACAGACGCACGCGCGGCGCGGTCCCAATCCATCACCGGGCGGTGCAACCAGCGGCTGTCAGACGCATGCAGCGCGTCGTCCAGATAGGACCAGTCATTCGCCAGCGCAATCTCGTCGCCCATGTAGATCATCGGAACGCCGCCAAAACTGGCGATCAGCGCCACCCCCATCAGCATGCGCTGCACGGCCAGTTGGGGTTCCGTTTCCGCCCCGGCAAGCGCGGCCAATGTGCCCGAAATCCGCTTGTCGCCCGTCGCGGGGTTTTCCTGAAACAGCGCGCCGCGCGCGAAACTGCCGGGAAAACTGCCCTCGTAGAAATCGGACAGAAACGCCCGATGCGCGAGGCCGGAAAACCCCAGCGCCGCCGCATCCTCATCCGTCACCGCCCAGCCGATATCGTCATGGCACCGCAGGTAAGTGACATAGGTGGCATTGCTCAGCCGTTCGGGAAAATGCGTGGCCAGAACATGCCGCATCAGCCGGGTGTCGCGCGCGGCGAGCGCGGACCAGTATTGCACCATCAGCGAGTTGTGATAGGCGAGATTTCCCAGCTTGCCGTCATGTTCCCCCGTGCCCAGATAGGTCAGCATTTCAGCAGGCCCGGTGATCGCCTCTTCCAAATGGATCACGGCGGGCGCCACGATCCGGCACACAGCACGCAGCGCGCGCAGGATCAGATACACCTCTGGCTCGGACTGGCAGCGCGTGCCCATGCGCTTCCACATGAAGGCCACCGCATCCAGCCGCAGCACATCCACGCCCTTGTTGGCGAGGAAAAGCATGATCTTGCAAATCTCAAGAAACACCCACGGGTTTGACCAGTTCAGATCCCATTGGTGGTCATGAAATGTCGTCCAGACCCATTTACCCAGTTCCGGCACAAAGGTGAAACTGCCTGGCGCGTCATTGGGGAAAATCTCGACAAGCGTTTGTTCATACTGGCGCGGCAGGGTGTCGTCGTCGAAGATGTGATAAAAATCCTGATAGGTTTTCTCGCCCGCTATCGCCCGTTGCGCCCAGTCATGTTCGCGCGCCGAGTGATTCAGTACCAGATCGACACAAAGCGACATACCCCGCCCGCGCATCCTGCGCGCCAGGCGTTCCAGATCGGCCATGCTTCCCAAAGCGGGGTTGATGCGGCGGTAATCCTGCACCGAATAGCCGCCATCATTCGGCCCCTTGCGCGGCTTCA
>SKGU01000306.1 GCA_007117255.1 Natronohydrobacter sp.
AACTAGCCGCGCTGACAGAGCCTGTGGCCGTGTCCTGGCATGCGCTGCGCATCGGGCTGGAAAAACTGGCGGCGCCAAACCCGCGCGTTCTGGTGCAGGGGGGCGGCGCGATTGGCGTGGCGGCCGCATTGATTGCGCGCCATATGGGGGCAGTGGCAGTGCATCTGGCCGAACCCCATTCAGGCCGCCGCGCGCTGATGGATGCCGAGCCGGGGATCGAGACATTTGACCCTCTGAGCCATGATCCGGGCGAAAGCGCCTATGATCTGATCATCGATGCGGTTGGCGCGGTGTCCACGCGACAGGCGGCGTCACGTCTTGTGCGGCCCGGCGGTGTGATCGTGCATGTGGGGCTTTTGCCGGGGCAGGAGGGGCTTGATATCCGCCGCATCACCTTGCAGGAAATCACCCTGACGGGCAGTTATTGCTACACGCCCGATGATTTCGCAGCCGCGCTGGATGCGCTGGCAGCGGGCCAGTTGGGGCGGCTGGACTGGGTGGCGCTACGCCCGCTGGAGGATGGCCCGCAAGCCTTTGCCGATCTGGATGCAGGCCGGGTGGATGCCGCGAAAATCGTTTTGGAGGTGGCGCATATGTGCTGATTGGACGACGGGGCAGTCGTGATGCTGCCCTGTCGCATTGCCAAGGGTGCTGTTGGCTCCGCGCACGTCCGTCGATCGCCGCGCAAGATTATTGAAAAAATGGTTAATGGATGATAATCTTCACGAACTATTTATCACCATAAGGAGAATTTCATGACTAAAGCCCCCTCTCGTGTCTTGTCCACTGTTCTTGCCTGCGTGATTGCCGCAGGTGTGAGCTTCACGGCAGCAACCCCGGCCAAGGCTGCCGATCCAGTTGTATATTTTGTGGGTGGCGTGATTGCCTATGCTGTCGTTCGGTCATTGGCGCAGCAGAAACCAGCTTACACAGTGATTGCGCGGTATTGTGAGGATACGAAGACAGGTCTCTATCACAAGTGTTGATCCAGCGTGCGAATGTGGCTGACTGAAAGACAACCGCGTCGATAGAATTTCTGCTATCTTCGCAACAGGATGTCAGACGAGAGTTAACCAGTCGCCACCAAGGCCGGGCCAGTCCCGGCCTTTTTCTGTCGCACGCCCCTTGCGCCGTGTTGCGCTGGCTGGAACTACCGGCTCAGACAGGGCCCGCGCGCTTCAGTCGCTGCAAGACCCGCTCCAATGCGTCCAGAAAGCGCGATCTGTCGGCCTTGGAAAAGGCTTTTCCGCGCCCCTGATGGAACGGATCGGCGGCGCGAATGTCGGCCATGAGATCGCGCGTGGCGAGGATGGTGCCGATATTGGCTTCGGTCAGCGCCTCGCCTGTGTGTTTCAGCACCTGCGCGCCAGCTTCCACGCATTTCGCCGCCAGGGGAATATCGCCTGTAATCACCACATCGCCGGGGCCTGCGCGTTCTGCGATCCATTTGTCGGCCTCATCGGGACCACTGGCCACGATGACCGTTTCAACAAGGGGGTTTTGTGATGGACGAATGCCGCCGTTTGACACGATCACCATGCGCGTGCCGTGGCGCGTGCCCACGCGCTCGACTTCGGCTTTCACGGGGCAGGCATCAGCGTCGATATAGATGGTCATGGCGGGCCTTTCACTGATCCGGTGCCTGCCCGATCTGGCCGTCATGCGCAAGGGCAGGGATCAGACATCCGCGCGGTAATGCAGTGCATCTGTATTAACCCAGGACAGGCGCAGCTCCAGCGGCGCTTCGGAATAATCCAGCGCGATGCGGCGGATATGCAGCAAGGGCGCGCCGTCAGGCAGGGCCAGTTCCTGCGCGCAGACCCCCTGCGCGCGCGCGGCGGTCACCTGTTCGCGGGCGCGGTGGACCGTTGCGCCATATTCGGTCTGATAGAGCTGATAGAGCGTGTTTGGCAGCAGGTCAGGGCTATGTTCCAGCGCGCCGAAACGCGCGGCGCTCAGGACGATATGCTCATATATGATCGGCGTGCCATCCCCTTCGCGCACGCGGGTGATGCAGATGACATCCGCCTGCGCATCAAGTGCAAGGGCCTGCGCCTCATCCGCGTGGGCGGCACGGCGGATGCGCGACAGAACCCGGCTTTCGGGCCGCAAGGTGCTGCCATCGGCGCGGCGCAGGTTGAAGAAGCGAAACAGCACAGCATCGCTGTCATGGCTGGCCACGACTGTACCTTTGCCCTGCCTGCGCACAACCACGCCTTCGGCGGCCATATCCAGCAATGCCTTGCGCAAGGTGCCGACCGCCACGCCGTACTCTTCAGCCAGCCGCGATTCCGATGGCAGGTAAGTGCCCGGCGACCATTCACCCGCCTCAACCCGTGCCATCATCAGGTCGCGCAACTGACGGTGCAGGGGTTGCGAGAGCGGGCGTGTGGCGGATTGGGTCATAGATGTTTCCTTGAAATTACCACAGTGGGATATTGACAGTTCTATATCATATAAACTATATAGTTTTCAAGTCGCATGACGCAATGCCCCGAAACCAATCTTCAAGGATACGCAATGAGCATTTTCCAGATATCCCCGGATGATGCGACGGATCTGGCCTTGGCCGCGTTCGTGGCGGCGGGGATGCCTGCTGATCTGGCGCGCCCTGCCGCGCGTGCGCTGGTGCTGGCCGAACAGGAAGGCTTGCCGTCACATGGGCTGGCGCGCGTGCCGTTCTATGTCGCACAGATGCGCACCGGGAAGGTTGCAGCCGGTGCCGAGCCTTCGATCAGCCGTGATGGGGCCGTGATCCGGGTGGATGCGCGTTTCGGGCTGGCTTTCGCGGCCGTTGACGCGGGCGCAGAGGCTGCGCGTGAGGTGGTGCGCAATCTGGGCGTGGCTGTTGTCAGCGTCACGCATTCGCATCATTTCGGTGTGGCCGGGCAGGCGGTTGAACCCTTCGCCCGCGAAGGGCTGATCGCGCTGGCTTTCGCCAATGCGCCTGCGGCAATGGCCCCATGGGGTGGCAATCGCGCGCTTTATGGCACGAACCCGGTGGCCTTTGCAGCGCCGCGTGCAAAGGGTGATCCGCTGGTGATTGATCTGTCGCTCAGCCATGTGGCGCGCGGCAAGGTGATGCTGGCGCAAAAGGCCGGCAAGCCGATTCCGGGCGATTGGGCGCTGGATACGCAGGGCAACCCCACGACGGATGCTGATGCGGCGATGGCGGGCACGATGTTGCCATCGGGCGGGGCCAAGGGCGCGGCGCTTGCGCTGATGGTCGAATTGCTGACCGCTGGGCTGGCGGGTGCACATTTCGCCTATGAGGCCAGCTCGCTTTTCGATGACAAGGGGCCCGCGCCCGATCTGGCGCATTTCATCCTTGTGCTGGACTCCGCGCGCTTTGCCCCCGGTTTCACCGGCCGCGCCGAGGCGATGTTTGCCGCCATCGAGGCGCAGGAGGGCGCGCGCCTGCCTGGTGCGCGCCGCATGACCGAGCGCGCCGCCCGCGCATCCACAATCGAGATACCGCAAGCCCTGCATGACACGCTGTCAGAGCTTGCGCGTTCCTGACTTATCACGACACCCAGAAAGGGAGAGAGAGGACCATGACCGCAAATACCCATCCGCAACTGCTGGTGCATGACAAGGCCGACAATGTTGGTGTTGTCGTGGTCGAAGGTTTGACTGCTGGCACTGATATGCTCTGCGTCTGCACCGAGGATAACAGCGATTTCCGCCTGACGGCCAAAGCTGATATTCCTATCGGCCACAAGGTTGCGCTGAGCGATCTGAAAGAGGGCGATACTGTCATCAAGTATGGCGAAGATATCGGCCGCATGGTGGGCGGCGCCGAAACCGGCGGCCATGTCCACACCCACAATATGAAAACCAAGCGCTGGTAAGGGGAAACGATCATGGCATTCGATTTTTCACAAGACACGATCAAGGCATGGCGTCGCGAGAATGGTCGCGTCGGTGTGCGCAACCATGTAGTTATTCTGCCGGTGGACGATATCTCCAACGCGGCTTGCGAGGCTGTGGCCAATAACGTCAAGGGCACGATGGCCATTCCGCATTCCTATGGTCGTTTGCAGTTCGGCGAAGATCTCGACCTACACTTCCGCACCATCATCGGCACAGGTGCAAACCCGAACGTGGCGGCTGTGGTCGTGATCGGGATTGAACCGGAATGGACCAAGATCATCGTCGATGGCATCGCCAAGACCGGTAAGCCCGTCGAGGGGTTCTGGATCGAACAGAATGGCGATTTTGAGACCATCCGCCGCGCAAGCTGGAAGGCCAAGGAATATGTCCAGTGGGCGTCCGAGCTGCAGAAAGAAGACTGCCCGCTGACGGATCTGTGGGTCTCGACCAAATGCGGCGAGAGCGATACGACAACGGGGCTGTCGTCCTGCCCGACCGTGGGCAACATGTATGACAAGCTGTTGCCGCATGGTCTGTATGGTGTCTTCGGCGAGACCTCGGAAATCACCGGGGCAGAGCATATCTGCGAAAAGCGCGCCGCGAACCCCGAAGCGGCGGCCAAGTTCATGAAGACCTGGCAGGCCTATCAGGATGATGTGATCGAGCAGTTCAAGACATCTGATCTGTCCGACAGTCAGCCTACCAAGGGCAACATTCTGGGTGGTCTGTCGACCATCGAGGAAAAGGCGCTGGGCAATCTGGAAAAGATCGGTCGCACCTCAACCTATATCGATGTTCTGGAACCGGCAGAGGCACCCGCCAAGGGGCCGGGACTGTATTTCATGGACAGCTCTTCGGCGGCGGCGGAATGTGTGACGCTGATGGCGGCGGGCGGCTATGTCATCCACACCTTCCCCACGGGTCAGGGCAATGTGGTCGGCAACCCGATAGTGCCGGTGATCAAGATTTCCGGAAACCCGCGCACTTTGCGCACCATGTCCGAGCATATCGACGTGGATGTGACGGGCGTTCTGCGCCGTGACATGACCATCGATCAGGCCGGCGATGCGCTGATCGAGATGATCAAGCGCACGGCGAACGGGCGTCTGACAGCCGCAGAATCGCTGGGCCATCGTGAATTCTCGATGACCAAGCTCTACCGTTCGGCCTGATCGACGGCTAAGGTGACGACACAGGGGCGGGCTGCAAGGCCCGCCCCGTTTTATGCTCAGGACAGATCATGACACAGATTGACCGTTTGCGCGCCTTTGCCACCCCGCTTGTGCCGGGGCTGATGCTGGCGGCCACCATCGCG
>SKGU01000107.1 GCA_007117255.1 Natronohydrobacter sp.
AGCCACAGGCTGCCGCGCCCCTTTCGGCAAAGGCTCCGCGCCACCCTGGATCGAACGGACCGCAACTTTATGCGGCGCTTGATCTGGGGACGAATAGCTGTCGTATGCTCATCGCTCGCCCGCAGGGCGGGCATTTTGAGGTTGTGGACAGTTTTTCCAAAGCCGTTGAGCTTGGCACCGGGCTGAAAAGCTCTGGCATGCTGTCGCACCGCCCCATGCAGCGCACCTTGCAGGCACTGCGCATCTGCCGCGCGAAGCTGGAACATCACGGTGTGCGCAAGATGCGGCTGGTGGCAACCGAAGCCTGCCGGCGCGCGCGCAACAGCCATGATTTCATGCGCCGGGCGCATCGCGAAACGGGGCTGAAGCTGGATGTCATCACCGCCGAAGAAGAAGCGCGGCTGGCGGTGGTGTCCTGCGCGTCACTGGTGGCACCCGATACCGAGCAGTTGCTGGTCATCGATATCGGCGGCGGATCAACGGAACTGGTCTGGATCGATCTGTCGCGCGTTGCCCCGGAACGCCGCGGCAATGCGATCATGTCCATGCATCGCGGCCCGTTCATGCGCGCGCCTGCCGATGGGCATGCGCATGTCGTGGACTGGATCAGCGTGCCGCTTGGGGTCGCCACGCTGAAGGATTATTTCCGCGAAGTGGATGATGATGCCGCGCGCTTTGCCCTGATGAGCTGGTATTTCGAGGAACAGCTCGAAGCCTTCACCCCCTACCGTGACGCAACACCCCATCGCGGGTTTCAGATCGTCGGCACTTCGGGCACCATTACCACGGTTGCAGCGTCCTATCTGCGGCTGAAACGCTATGACCGCAACAAGGTTGATGGGCTGGTCATGAATTCACAGCAGGTTGACAGCGTGATCCGCGAATATCTGGCGCTTGGCCCGGTCGGGCGGCGGCAGGATCCGCGCATCGGGCGTGACCGGCATACACAGATCATGTCAGGTGCCGCGATCCTGACCGCCCTGATGCGCGTCTGGCCCACGGATCGCATGTCGGTTGCAGATCGCGGTTTGCGCGAAGGCTTGCTCTTTGCGCAGATGAGCCGCGATGGCGTGCTGGACCTGAAAACTTGAAGAAAGCGCCATAAGGCTATGAAAATAAAAAATACATCTGGGCGCGGACAGCGCGAGTTGAAGGTGAAGGTCAAGACTGCACGGGGGCGCAAGCTCAGCTCTACGCGGTGGCTGGAACGGCAGTTGAACGACCCCTATGTCGCCGCAGCCCGGCGTGATGGCTATCGGGGCCGTGCCGCCTATAAGCTGATCGAGCTGGACGACAAATACCGCTTCCTGGTCCCCGGTGCGCGCGTGGTTGATCTGGGCTGCGCGCCGGGGGGCTGGTTGCAGGTTGCGGTTGCGCGCGTGAATGCGCTTGGCGAGAAGAAGGGCAAGCGCGTCGGCACGGTGCTTGGTGTCGATCTGCAAGAGGTCGAACCCCTACCCGGCGCAGAAGCGCATGTTCTTGATTTCCTTGATGAAGGTGCGGAAGAAAAGGTCAAGGAGTGGCTCGGCGGCCCGGCCGATGTGGTGATGTCGGATATGGCTGCGGCATCATCTGGGCACAAGCAGACCGATCACATGCGCATCATGGCGCTGTGCGAGGCGGCGGCCTATTTCGCATTCGACGTTCTGGAAGAGGGCGGCACATTTATTGCCAAAGTCCTGGCAGGGGGTGCGGAGGGCGAGTTGCAACAGCTTCTGAAGCAGAATTTCAAGAAAGTGGCCAATGTGAAGCCCCCGGCCAGCCGCTCAGATAGCTCTGAAAAATATGTTGTAGCACAAGGGTTTCGCGGGCGATCTTCAAGCGATACATCAGATGAGCAGGTTTGATATCCGCGACGGCGAAACCCGTCTTGAAACCGACATCGTTTTTCATGCGCAGATCACCTTCATCGGGCATATTGAAAGCCCATGGAGCCTTGAAAATTGCCCGAAGAACCTGCGTCAGGCGCGTGAACGCGAGGCATCCGCGCGGGTCCATGTCGCTACAGCGTTTCGCCCCGCGCTGGAAGGAATCGCGCAAGGCGATGATCTGGTCTTGCTCTACTGGATGTCACATGCCCCGCGGGATTTGTTGCGTCAGGTGCCACGGCACCGCAACGGTGGCACGGGCACATTCAATCTGCGCTCGCCCGCGCGACCCAATCCGATTGGCATGGGGGTCGTCAAGGTTCTGGCGATTGACCTGGCAGCAGGCGTGATCGAGATTGACGCCATCGATGCTGTGGACGGCACGCCGCTGGTGGATATCAAGCCGCATATCCCTGTGGCCGACACGCCGCCCACATGATCTGGCGCCGGCAATGAGCGGGGTTGTGAAATTCCTCCTCGCGGCCCTTGCCCTTGGTGCGGGCGCAGTGGCGCTGCTGGCGGTGTTTCAGACGGCGCTGGTCTTTCCGCGCCAGATGGTCGGCCCCGCACCCACCCTGCCCGATGGCACGCAAAACCTGACCCTGACACGACCGGATGGCACCATCCTGCAAGGCCAGCGGATCGCAGGCCGTGACCCTGCGCGCCCGGTCATTCTGGGCTTTGGTGGCAATGCCTGGAATGCGGGCGCGCTGGCCTTGTTCCTGCACCAGATCGCGCCGGAACATGATGTTGTGACTTTCCACTATCGCGGCTACGCCCCCAGCACGGGCCGCCCTTCCGCCAAAGCGCTTATGGCGGATGCTGTCGCCGTGCATGATCTGATCGCGCCTGACGCGCCACATGGGATGATCGCGGTGGGATTCAGCATCGGCAGCGGTGTCGCAGCCCATTTGGCTTCAGAGCGCGACATTGCCCGCGTGGTGCTGGTCACACCCTTTGACAGCCTGTCAGCAGTTGCGCGCCAGCTTTACCCTTTCGCGCCCGTGAGCCTGCTCTTTCGCCATGAAATGAACGTGCAAGCGGCATTGGCCCGCAGTAACGCCGAGATCCGCCTGATCCTGGCCACACGCGACGAAGTGATCCCGCCTGCACGCGCCGAGGCCCTTGCCAGCGCAGTAGCGCAGGAACAGGTCACGCGGCTGGAAACCGGCCATAACGCCATCTATTCCCACCCAGAATTTGCAGCCAGCCTACGCGCGGCGCTCAGGTGAAGAACAGCCACCAGACAAGGCTGCCCATCAGGTAAAGCACGAACAGGCCGAACAGAAACAGGATCACCGATTTCAGCAGTGCCGCAACGACAAGCCATACAAGAATGGCGCCGAAAGCCCAGGGCGTGAAACCGAGATTGGCAATGATGATCACGATTCCGACCAGCATGACTAGGCCCAGAACGCCGTCAGCGCTGCGCTCGGCCTTTTCTTCGCTATCGATCAGGCTGTAGCTGCCATCCCAGTTTTTTTCCAGATAATGTTTTTCTCTGCTCATCGCGCCAATGCTCCGTGGATATTGCATCGGGTCTGCGGCCCAAGGCCAAACCCATCCATCGGAACAAATCAAGAAATCGTGGCAAGATCATGGAAAAAATACGAAAAATCCGTTTCGGACTGATCGCCCGGATGACATCGCACAGATTGCAGTCCAGCGCGCCGCCGACCGGCGCCACCTCGCGGTGCCGGGCTAGCTGCGATCCTTTCGAGCAGTCGCCTTGGCATCTGCCCGGCAGCGGTCCGAGCAATAGCGCACGTCGTCCCAGACCTTCGCCCATTTCTTGCGCCACGCGAAAGGCCGCCCGCACTGCGCACAAGGCTTAGAGGGCAGATCGCCCTTGCGCATCATCTTCGCCATCGCAGATCAGTCGCCGTCGCGCACCGTCATACGCCCGTCTTCCCAGTCACCTGACAGGACTTCGCCTGTGGCATAGCGCAAGATACCGCTGCCATGACGCTGGCCATTGAGGAATTCGCCCTCATAGACATCACCCGTTGCATAGGTGGCAATGCCCTGCCCGCTGATTTGTCCACCGGACCATTCGCCCTCATAGACAAAACCATCGGCCAGTTCGATCCGACCCGTGCCTTCGCGCGTGCCTTCGGCGAATTGGCCGACATAGACTGAGCCATCAGGATAGGTCAGCTCGCCCTGCCCATGCATCTCGCCGCCCATGAAATCGCCTGTGTAGACACGGCCATCGGCAAAAGTCATCACGCCTTCGCCTTCGGACAATCCCTGCACGAATGCGCCCTCATAGACCGAACCATCGGCAAAGACGGCGCGCCCCTGCCCGTGAAACTGCCCTTCGCGCCATTCGCCTTCATAGGTGGCGCCATCGGCATAGGTGATCGTGCCTGTGCCATCGGGCAGACCCGCGCGGAACTGGCCCTCATAGACCGAGCCATCGGGCTGGACCAGACGCCCATCGCCTTCGATCTGGCCTGCGACCCAGGTGCCCTCATACTGATAGCCATCCGGCCCGGTCAGTCGCCCCGGCCCCTCGCGCATGTCATTGACAAATGTGCCCTCAAAGATCAGCCCGTCGCCCTGTTCGACCCGCGCTTCGCCATCGCGCAAGCCGTTGCGGAAGCGGCCTGTATAGACATCACCATTGGCCTGCGTCAGCACGCCCTGCCCGTGCAGCTGGCCCTCAAGCCATTCGCCCTCGTAGCGCAGCCCGTCGGGATTGATCAGAATGCCGGTGCCGTGGCGCAGATCGGCGATCATGCCGCCCTCATAGGTCGCGCCATCGGGATAGGTGATCTGGCCCTGCCCTTCGCGCAGCCCTGCGGCCCAAGAGCCCTCATAGCGGTAGCCGTCAGGCCGCGTCAGCACGCCCGTGCCGTCAGGCTGGCCATCGATGAAACTGCCCTCATAGCGCGAGTCATTGGCGAAGACGCGCACGCCCTCGCCCTCGATCCGCCCCTCAACCCATGCGCCCTCATAGGTGGAGCCATCGGCGAAAGTCATCTTGCCCGTGCCATGCGGGCGGCCAGCGGCGAATTCGCCTTCATAGACAGCCCCGGACGGGTAGCGCGCCACTCCCTGCCCGCTGATTTCCCCCGCGACCCAATCGCCGGTATATTCAAACCCGTTGGGCAGCCGGTAGGTGCCTTGCCCGTGTTGCAGACCGTCGAGGAACTCGCCCTCATAGATGCCGCCATCATCATATTGGCGCGTCATCACGCCATCGGTCTGGGCGGATGCGGGCACGGCAAGGCCAAGCGCAAGGGCGGCCATCAGCGCGCGCGCGGAAATGGTGCGTGAGTGCATGACGCGGG
>SKGU01000181.1 GCA_007117255.1 Natronohydrobacter sp.
CTGGGCAAGACCACGCTGGCGCAGATCATGGCGCGCGAATTGGGGGTGGGGTTCCGGATGACCTCTGGCCCGGTTCTGGCCAAGGCGGGGGATCTGGCGGCGATCCTGACCAATCTGGAAGCGCGCGATGTGCTGTTCATTGACGAAATTCATCGCCTGAACCCAGTGGTCGAGGAAGTCCTGTATCCGGCGCTGGAAGATTACCAACTTGATCTGGTGATTGGCGAAGGGCCAGCCGCGCGCACAGTGCGGATCGAATTGCAGCCCTTCACGCTGGTTGGGGCGACCACACGGCTGGGGCTTCTGACCACGCCCTTGCGCGACCGCTTCGGCATTCCGACGCGGTTGCAATTCTATAGCGAAGATGAGCTATGCCTGATCGTTGCACGCGGCGCGCGGCTTCTGGGCGTGAAAGCCGATGATGCCGGCGTGCGTGAGATTGCGCGGCGCGCGCGGGGAACGCCCCGCATTGCCGGGCGCCTGCTGCGCCGTGTTGTCGATTTCGCGCTGGTCGAAGGAGATGGGCGGCTGAATCAGACGCTCGCGGATAACGCGCTGACCCGGTTGGGCGTGGATCATCTTGGCCTTGACGGGGCAGACCGGCGCTATCTGTCGCTTCTGGCCGAGAATTACGGCGGTGGCCCGGTGGGGGTTGAAACAATCGCCGCTGCTTTGTCGGAATCGCGCGATGCGATCGAGGAAGTGATCGAGCCGTTCCTGCTGCAACAAGGGCTGATTGCACGCACGCCGCGCGGGCGGATGCTGGCCGCGAAAGCCTGGGCGCATCTGGGGCTTGCCGCGCCCGCCCCGCCCGGTCAGGGGCGCTTGTTCGAGGATTGACGCAGCACTTGTCGGCCCTGCCGCGCCCATGAAACCCTATAGACCGCTTCAGAGCCTCGCCAGCACATCGCGGGCCTGCGCGCTGTCTGCATCCATCTGGGCGATCAACTCTGGCAGGCTGTCAAAACGCATCTCGTCGCGCAGATGCTCGACCAGTGCCACGGACAGGGCCGCACCATAAAGATCACCCTCAAAGTCAAAAAGGTAGCTTTCCAGATTGGGCGTGTTCTCACCAAACATCGGTCGCACGCCGAGCGAAGCCACCGCCTTGTATTGCCCTTGATGCGGACCATCCAGCACATCCACCAGCACTGCGTATACGCCAAGCCGGGGCAGATGCAGCCTGTCCATCGACATATTCGCGGTCGGATATCCCAACTGGCGCCCGCGTTTTTCGCCATGCAGGACCGGCCCGTCGATCCGGTGCCAATGACCCAGCATGGCGGCAGCATCGCGTGGGCGACCTTCAGTCAATGCCTGCCGGATCGCGGTTGATGAAAAAACCTGCGCACCTTCGCTCAAGAGCGGCGCAATTGTCACCTCAAAGCCCAGTGTTTGGCCCAGTGCGGCAAGATCCTGCGCGGTGCCAGAGCGCCCTTTGCCAAAGCAGAAATCAGCCCCCACCACGACATGACGCACGCCAAGCCCATCTGCCAGAACGTCGCGTGCGAATGCCTCTGCGCTTAACCCGGCAAGTTCGGCGGTGAAGGGCAGTTCATACACATATCCCACACCGAGCCAGTCCAGCCGATGTGCCCGCGTGGCAGAGTTCATCAAGCGAAATGGCGGCGCATCTGGCGCGAAGAATTCGCGCGGATGCGGCTCAAAGGTCACAATGCCAAGGGGCGTGTCGTGCTGGCGTGCAAGATCAATCACATGTTGATGCCCACGGTGCACGCCATCGAAATTGCCCAACGCAACAGATGCGCCCTTGCAGCCGTCAGTGACGTCGCGCCAGTGATGGAAAACCTTCATCTGCCCCCTGTGGGGCAGAAGCCCCGGCCCTAGTCGAATTTCCGGCTGGGTGCGAGCACGGTTGCTTCACCCTTCAGCACTGTCGTATCCCCCACCGAGCAGCGACATTCAAGAGTGACGCGCCGCTTTGCATAGTCAATGGTCAGGACGGTGACTTCGGCCAGGATGACATCGCCGGGGCGCACAGGTGCCATGAATTTCAATGTCTGGCCCATATAGATCGTGCCATGGCCCGGCAGTTGTTCGCCGATGACTGCGGAAATCAGCCCGGCTGTCAGCATGCCATGGGCGATACGTCCTTCAAAAATCGTATCTTGCGCATAGGCGTCATCCAGATGCACCGGATTGCGATCGGTCGAGACTTCGGCAAACAACTCGATGTCACGGTCGGTGATTTCCTTGCGCAGATAGCGCGACATTCCGATTTCAAGGTCTTCGATGCAGATGGTTCCGCGCGGAAGATTGTCATTCATGCCATTGTCCAACATTCCATCCATCCTTTCAGACCTTACGATTCCTGTTCATGTCGCAGTGCAGCAATACCCGAAGTCAGCCTCTCACGCAACCATGAAGGAAATAATAATTCGAATGTTGACATAATGTCGTAAGATTATTGCGTGACACTCTGTCGCATCTCCAATGAAAAACGCGCCTCTGACCAGGTCAGGGCGCGCTTTTTGTGACGCTTGGGCGAAACAGGGTCTAGCGGAGTCGTCCGATCACAAAGTCCGGGCGCAATTCCTGCGTCTCCAACCATGCGGTCAGCTTGTCTGGTTCGGGGTTTTCAACATCTGGCCCGAACTCCGCAGCTGCAAGGCCGCCCGTGATGAACAAAGTGTCAATGCCCTCACCAATCCCGCCTTGAATATCGGTGAAAAACCCATCCCCGATTGCGATGGTGCGTTCGTCGGCAAAGCTGAAGCCACCTTCAACGGCCAGCCTGCGCGCAAGATCATAGATCGGCGGATGCGGCTTGCCGAAATACAGGCTCTCGCCGCCCATCTGATCATAGAGCTGCGCAAGCGCACCTGCACAGAAAATCCGTGTCTCACCATAATCGACCACGATATCGGGATTGGCACAGAGCAGCTTCAACCCGCGCGCCTTGGCCGACAGGAATTTGCCGCGATAATCATCAGGGGTCTCGGCCATCTCGTCGAAAAGGCCCGTGCACACAATCCCTTCCGCCTCGTCGAAGGGCACACGCTCTACCTGTGGGTGGTCTTCCGCCCACTCTGGCAGGTCGGTAAAGAATGTGTCGTCCTTTTCCGGGCCAAGATGCCAGATGCGATGACCGACGACGCCCCGGATCATGGCGTCCTGTGCCGCATCGCCGGATGTGGCGATTGCATCATAAGCGTCGTGCGACAGGCCCATCACATCCAGACGTTCCCTGATTGCGGCCTGTGGGCGCGGCGCATTGGTCACGAGAATCACCCGTCCGCCCTTGCGCCGAAATGCGATCAGGGCAGCTTCAGCGGCCTTGTAGATCTCCTTGCCGTTATGCACGCAGCCCCACAGATCAACCAGGGCCAGATCATACTCTGTCGAGATATCGGCAAGCGCCGGAATGATCCGCGTCACAGGCTTAGTACCGGGATGATCTGCTTCTTGCGGCTCATCACGCCCGGCAGCGTGACCGTATCGCCCGCAGCGCTGAGTTTGAACGAGGCCTCGGCCACCTGCCGGACAAGATCGTTCTGCAGCACCAGCGTCGCTTCTTCGTTCAGGATATCGACGATGAACAGCATGACGTCATCCGCGCCATCTTCTGCCGCCACGCCTGGGATCGCGGCCACAAGTTCGTCCTTGCGTGACAGGATCTGCGCGGGTGATGTGGTTTCCAGCACGGAAATGCGGAAGGTCTTGTCCCCGACCGTGCATTTCTTGGCATCCATCATCAGCAATTCAGCGGCTGAAAACGCCGATACGTCGGATTTCGCCGCAAACATTTGCGCGGCCAGATCGCTGAGATCAACCCCCAGTTCATCCGCGAGCGCATGCGCTACAGCCCGGTCAGTCTGCGTTGTGGTGGGTGAGCGGAATTCCAGCGTGTCCGACAGAATGCAGGACAGCATTAACCCTTTTATCTCGCGCGGGGCCTGCGCCATGTGATTTCCGATCAGCTCATACATGATCGTCGCCGTGCAGGCGAGCGGCTTGATGGTGATATCAATCGGTCCTTTGGTTTCCAACCCGCCGACAAGGCGGTGATGGTCGATAATGGCCTGAATATCGGCGTCGTTGATCCCGTCGGGCAGCTCGGCGGGGTTGTTGGTGTCCACGATCACCACAGGTGTCCCGGCGGGCAGATCTGTCAGGATCTCAGGCTGTGTGACGCCCCAGTGACGCAGCACAAAGGCCGCTTCGGTATTGGGTGTGCCCAGAAGCACAGCCTCGGCGGGGGTTTGCTGAATCTGGCTGAAATACCACGCCCAGATCAGGGGCGAGCCGGTCGAGTCAGTGTCAGGTGAGAAATGTCCGAAAACCTTGATCATTCTGTGCATCCGCATCCAGGGCAGGGAAGTTGTTCGCGCAGGCTTATAGCGATCCGTTCATTGAATGTCACGCCGCAGGGAGCGCTTTCGGAGATGCGAAATTAATATCATGGTCACTTCTGTCTGACACAGTCGCAACGGTGTGTTTTGGTTGGCTGGTTCATGACGGAACTGATGGACATCTGGATCGTGATCGCGATTGCGGCAGTGGTGGTGATTGCGTCACTGGTCCTGACAAGCTTCGCGGGTGCCCGGCGTCATGCCCGGCGCGATGCAGCGGCTTTCAGGTGGCTGGCGGGGACGAATATCGCGTTCCTTCTGGGGGCGATGGGGCTGATGCTTGCTCCGGTGTTGCCATTCTGGCTCAGCGCCAGCATGGTTATCATGGGTATGCTGCTGGGCCTGATTGTCGGATATTTTGCCCTGCTGATCGGCATAGGCGAAAATCCCGCGCCGCAACGCTACCTGATGATCGTGCTGGCGCTTGGCGCCATGCAGGGCATGCTGGCCGCAATCATCGAGGATGTCTCGGCGCTTGTGATCAGTTCTTCGCTGATCAACGGGATCATCGGGCTTGCGCTGTCGCGTCAGCTTTGGCGCCGCGCACAGACTTTCGGCAAGGAACTGGCCCTGCTGGCCAGCGCGCCTTTCATGGCCATAGGAATGGCATATCTGGTGCGGTTGGGGCTTGTATTCATGGAGGTCAGCGCCTTCGGGATCACGGTCATGACCCTGATCATCACCTTCCTGATGGCGTTTTCCGCGCTGCAATGGGGCTTCGCCCTGCTGGCGTTCCGGGCCGCCAGGCTGAACC
>SKGU01000144.1 GCA_007117255.1 Natronohydrobacter sp.
ATCTGCCCTTGTGCTGCGGATAAACCTTCGGTGATGCGCGCTCTTGCGGACTTGAGAGCGACCCCAACGCAAGATAGGTGAAGCTCATGGCATCCTTCTGGGAATATGCAAATCCGCTGAAGTTCATGCGGACAACCGACTGGCTTCTGCCCGTGGTGGCAACAGCTGCAGTGCTCGTTACGGCAACGGGTCTGATCTGGGGGTTCTTCTTCACCCCGGACGACTTTCGCCAGGGGGCGACTGTCAAGATCGTGTTCCTTCATGTGCCCGCGGCCATGATGGCGATCAATGCCTGGGTTATGATGCTGGTGGCCTCGCTGGTCTGGCTGATCCGGCGGCACCATGTCAGCGCGCTGGCGGCAAAGGCTGCGGCACCGATTGGCTTGACGATGACGCTGATCGGGTTGATCACTGGCGCGGTCTGGGGGCAGCCAATGTGGGGCACATGGTGGGCCTGGGATCCGCGCCTGACATCGTTTCTGATCCTGTTTCTGTTCTATCTGGGCTATATCGCGATGTGGTCCGCGATTGAGGACCCGGATACAGGTGCGGACCTGACAGCGGTGCTGTGCCTTGTGGGGTCAGTATTCGCACTTTTGTCGCGCTATGCCGCGAATTTCTGGAACCAGGGGCTGCATCAGGGCGCGTCGCTCTCAGTTGCGCCGGGCACGCGCATGGACTGGGCCTATAAGGCGCCGCTTTATGTAAGTATGACGGGTTTCGGCTTGATTTTCCTGGCTTTTGTGCTTGCTGGCACCCGCACGGAAATCCGGGCGCGGCGGATGAAAGCCTTGGTAGCACGGGAGAGAATGGCATGATGCCGGATCTTGGCGCATATGCAATGGAAGTGTCGCTGGCCTATCTGGTTTCGCTGGGGCTGATTTTTGGCCTGGCCGGGGTCTATTGGCTGCGCGGGCGCGCGGTGCGCCGCCAGCTGGATGAAATCGAAACACGCCGAGGAAAAAATGGGTAAATTCAAACCACTGATGTTCCTGCCGCCGCTGGTCTTTGTCGCGCTTGCGGCACTGTTCTGGTTCGGAAACATGCGCGAAGACCGCGAGGCGCTGCCTTCTGCGCGCGAAGGGCAGTTGGCGCCGCCGGTGGTTCTGGCCCAGCTTGAGGATAAAATGTTGTTTGATGACGACACCTTGCGCGATGGAGAGGTGAAGCTTGTCAATTTCTGGGCGTCATGGTGCGCGCCGTGCCGGGCCGAGCATCCGCTGCTGGAAGAACTGGCGCAGGAACTGCCCGTCTATGGGGTGAATTACCGCGATCAACCCGATAGAGCATTGGATTTCCTAGAAGAATTGGGCGACCCCTTTGCCGGGATCGGAGCCGATACAGCTGGCCGGATGGGGCTGGACTGGGGGCTATACGGGGTGCCAGAGACCTATGTGGTGGCCGGCGATGGCACGATCATGTTGCGGTTTGCCGGGCCGATCACCCGCGATGTGGTGGAAAACCGGCTGCGCCCGGCGATGGAACGCGCAGCGGCGCGCTGAGACCATAATTGCACAAAACGAACCTGAAAGCGGGTTCAAAAACAAAGCGTTCCACCACGCTTTCGCTGGATGAAAAAGCCTTTCATGAAATCGGCCCCGCTGCGGGCCGATTTTTTCATCTGACACATGTGTTTTTCAGTCTTGGCGCATGCGATCGGGGAAACACAGACCGCACAGCGCGCCTTATTCCCGCACGATGAAGGGCTGGATTTCGCGGGTCGCTCCTTCGGTCAGGACCAGTTCCCAGCGGCCCGGCCGCGTCATCTGACCAGTGGCCGACCACGCCCCGGCAGAGTCGGTCCCGGCATCCAGCAGGATGGGCTGACCATCCACCGGGCGCAGTTGGACGACCGGGTTCTGGTCCGTCCCATGTTCGACCGTCAGTTCCACGCGATAGCCGCCATCAATCGCGACGGCAGTGCGGATCTGCGGGCTGATCTCGACCGTGTGCAGAAGAAGGGTCTGGTTCGCCCCGACAATGGGCAGGGGTTCGCGCACGAAGAATGTGACCGAGGCCATCAGAATGATGAAGCCCATGATCAGGCCAAGGAGCGTGAGGGCAATGATGCGGGTGGACATGGGGCTTCTCTCCCTGCGTGGCGTCTGCGGGGTAAGTGCCATGAAGGGGGTGGGGGCGCAAGGGCGGGCGGATCGCTTTGGCTCGGTCAGGTGGTGTCAGAAGGGGTAGGGGGCTTGGAGCCCACTAGTGACAGATGTTGAATCATGTGAGAACGTCCGCTTTGCGTGCGAGCCAGGTTCGCTCACATCGTTGACGGCTGATCTCGGAAGCGGTCGTAGGGTGTGGCGCCGGTGCTACGCGAAACGGCGGGAATCTGCACCACGCTTTTGGTTTGGTTCCTTCCAAGCCGAGAATTTGATGACTTAGGCTCAAAAATGGGGGATCATATGGACATCGGGCACGCGCTTGAGGAGGTACCGGAGGAAAGACTTAGAACAGAGATTGGGGGCTTCCTCTCGGACTTCATGTCGCCCGCTTTCGGGTCGCTTCCAAAGCGCGAAATCGAGCTGCGTGTATTTGACTTGATGCGCGCCCTCGGCGTCCTGAATTCTGAAGCGACGATCTATAGTCTCATGACAGACCTAAAGGTTACGCGGGCTAAAGCCTCTCAACTAATATTCGACCTCGAGATACGCCGGCACGGAAGCGATCGTGAAAGGCTGGACGAACTTGTCAAAGAGGCGCTTGTCAATACCAGGTTTGCTAAGGATGGCGACTATTTCGTCATGGAAATCGAGAACCCGCTAACCCTTGCGCATATGCGTCAGAGAATTCGAGACATAGGGCATTTCTCCGACACGTCATTCAATTCTGCCTTGGTCCGCGCACCCTTGGATACCGTCACGGATCTAATCCTGGAAATCATCCCAAACGATCAACACCTTGCGGTCAAGGAAGCCTTGGTTAACGCTGGCGCGCCCGACACAGGTGTCAAAGCGGTGATCAGGGGAGCACTAAAGACGCTCGGCAGAAAGGTCATTGGCGAGGCCGCAGACCAAGTTGCGGAGGGGATCGTGGACAACTCTGCCGATTTCCTAAGGCCAATAGTTGATGCTGGGATCGGACAGATTCAGGAAAGATGGACTGCCCTCTTCGCAGCTGACCAGAACGACGAGTAGGCTGATCCGCGCATAGAGGATGAACGAACTCAAGGATGGTGCTGCATGAGTAGTCTCGCACGAGAGCAGGTATTCCTTCTGGCGCTAGCGCGAATGGTTTGGGGTAGGCGTGATGCAGCCAAAACCTCGGGCCTCCCATTCAACGAGGAAACTATTACCGAAACGATCCTGCTCGACTTGAAAACGATGTATCCCGGACATGTACAAGTCGTTGCCTTCAACAAGGCGCAGGAAGCCACAACCGGAGCCGATTGGTTGTGGTCTTTCGTGAGTGCCGACGGAAATCAGTCCATGACGATGCTCGTGCAGGCAAAGCGGCTGGAAGATGCCGAGCAAGTCTATCGAGGTATCGCTCGTCAGATTGGTAAACGGACGCCGCCTGTTCGCCAGATAGATCAGCTACTTATTACGGCGCGGAGCCAACGCGTCCCGGCCATCTATGCCTTCTACAACCATGTTAAAGATGCGAGCCGTGTGCCTAAGGTATGCGGGTCGCTCGGATCTGCCGATCCTGATCAAGTTTTCGGTTTCGGCGTCAGTGTGGCGGAAGCATCCGTTGTCGCTGGAGCGCTGCCAGACGAGACATTCGACACACACCGAAGGCACTCGATTCCGTTGCACTGCCTGTTGTGCAGCGGCGGCCAAGGAGTGCGGCCCGATGGCGGAACACCAGAGATGGTCGCAGACGCCCTCGCTCGACTCAGGTCCTTGACAGCGTCCGAAACGAAAGACGCGGACGCTTCCGGCCTCTTGCAGGGCCTTCATCCAACAATCGAACTCGCGCTGGGACTCGCGGCGCGGCGCGCTGACGGCGCCGACGATCTCACACTCGATGACGTGCCAAACATCGCCGGTGTGGTCGTGCTGCGGGACACCCAAGATGAAACCAGATCAAAGGCCGAAGGCAGTTAGACTTTGCTGAAGCCCACTGAATGGCAGCCCCTGCAATGCAGATAGAATAAGAGATTTCCCACCCGCAGCGGTCCGAGAGCTGTCATTCGTTTGAGCCGTATGAACGGCCGTTTCGTCCGCAAAACAGCCCCCCGCCCAGAGCTGCCTCTCGCCGTTCGGCGGGGAGTTCACCGAAGCAGCCGGTTTCGCGCTGCGCAGCAATTCGCCATACTTGCGTCAGCGCGCGCTCATGCTGGTTCCAACCGCCTCTCAGGGGGCACTGCTGCGGCAGGTCTACTGGCATATGGCGCTTGTCGTGGCACGGGTCTCTGTCAAGAAATTGTCACATATGATGCTTATCCAAAGCAGATGCCAAAACCCGGAATGTGATCATGACCAAGCCAACCACGGAAAAACCCGATGATCTGAGCGAGGCCGCGCATGACTGGCTGGAGGCGGAACTGGCGGATGTGCTGGACGAGGAATTCGAGCTGGAGCTGGAAGACGCAGTGCTCTCGCGCGAGATTGCGAAGATCTACAAGACCCGGCATCCTGATCTGCTGGAACGCAAGGCCTATCTCGAAAACCTGCTGCGCCTTCAGGCTGAGTTGATCCGCCTTCAAGACTGGGTGCAGCATTCGGGCAGCAAGGTCGTCGTGCTGTTCGAAGGGCGTGACAGTGCGGGCAAGGGGGGTGTGATCAAGCGCATCACCCAGCGGCTCAATCCGCGGGTTGTGCGCGTTGTGGCGCTGCCTGCGCCGTCGGATCGCGAACGCTCGCAATGGTATTTCCAGCGCTATGTCCCGCATCTGCCTGCAGGCGGCGAGATCGTGCTCTTTGATCGCTCATGGTATAACCGTGCAGGGGTCGAGCGGGTGATGGGTTTTGCGTCTGACGATCAGGTCGAGCAGTTTTTCCACGATGTGCCGGAATTCGAGCGGATGCTGGTGCGGTCGGGCATCACGCTGGTCAAATACTGGTTCTCGATCACGGATGAAGAACAGCAGATGCGCTTTCTGATGCGCATCCATGATCCGATGAAGCAGTGGAAACTCAGCCCGATGGACCTGCAATCGC
>SKGU01000303.1 GCA_007117255.1 Natronohydrobacter sp.
TCTCGGAAAAATTCAATGCCATGTGCTCACTCCGCCTCTCTTATTGCCGGTGCTCTTAGCCGCAGGAACGCCCGGATACCTGATTTTCCTTGAATCCTACAGGGGTTGCGGCCCAAGGTCACCAAAAAAGTCACAATTTACTACCATATCTGGCATTTTTTTAGCGAATTTTCGCCGAGTTTCGGCGGTGACGCTTGATTTTGCGTCTACCAGTTGTCCTTGAACCATTTCACCGCCCGCTTGAGCGAACGCGCGGGGTAGGTGTCAGCGGGCATATCGAAATCCCACCACTCGTCTTGTGGATGCGTCGCCAGCAGACTCAGCCCGACAACACCCGAAAACGCCTGCCCGGACGCCGCTTGCGGCAGGCCACGAACCCGCATCGGGCGGCCAAGGCGCACTTGCTGCCCGAAGATGCGCGCAGCCAGACCGTCGATGCCGGGCACCTGCGCCGCCCCGCCGGTCAGAACAACCTGCTGGCTGGGCAAATGATTGAACCCTGCCGCATCCAGACGCGCGCGCACATCCTCAAGGATTTCTTCAATCCGGGGGCGCATGATGCCGATCAGTTCGGCGCGGCTGACGCGGCGGCGATCCTTGTCCCAGTCGCCGCTATCGCCTGTCAACTCGATCATCTCTCGATCGTCCATGGATGTGGCCTGCACCCCGCCATGCACTGTTTTTATGCGTTCGGCAGACGCAAAATCGATCCGCAGACCTTTGGAAATATCCGAGGTCACATGCCCACCGCCCATGCGCACGCAGTCAGCGTAGATCATGTGTTTCTTCATGAAGATCGAGACCGAAGACGTGCCCGCCCCCAGATCGACACAGGCTGCGCCCAATTCCTGCTCATCCTCGACCAGCGCCGACATGCCGGAAACATACGCACTCGATGCAATGCCCGCCAACTCGACATCGCAGCGCTTCAGCGCATTGCAGACATTCTGTACAAGGCTGGCCTCAACTGTCACCAGATGCATGTCGCAGGCAAGATTGCGCCCACTTTGCCCACGCGGATCAGACAGCCCGGAGCGGTGATCCAATGCGAAATTGATGGGCTGAGCATGCAACACATCGCGCCCTGCCCCGAAATCGGGCACATCACAGGCCGCCATGACGCGGGCAATATCATCCTCGGACACGACCCCACCACCCAGATCGATCTCGCCAGCCAGCCCGTAAGACCGCAGTTGTCCACCTGACAGGCAGACCATGACGTGATCCACGCGCGTCTGTGCCATTTTCTGCGCCGCCTGCAATGCTGTGCGAATGGCGCTTTCGGTTTCAGCCATCGCCGACACTTCGCCATAGCGCACGCCGCTGGACCGGGTGGTGCCCGCACCGATAACCCGAAATGCCGCCTGCCCTGCCATGTTGCCGACACCGGGATGGCGCTGCCCGATCACGCCTGGCTCCAGCTTCAGTACAAGCGCGGCAATCTTGTAGGTGCCGATATCAAGCGCGGCGATCACACCACGCTGCATGGCGACGCGCCGCATCTGGCGCATGGCGCGTTGCGAAGCATAGGGGTCAATCATCACTGTAGGGCCTCCAGGGATTGAGAACGAATGTCGCGCAGGGTTTCCATTGCCCCTGCACTGATCTGAAGAACGGGACGGGCTGGATTGCGAAGATCAGCAGTCACGATGTCGCGTGACAACAAGTCCTGCGCCTGCTCAAGCGCGATCACGCGCTCCAGCGCAGCCAGTGCACCTGTCTCAGGCAAGCGGATGCGCTGGTCACGGTCCAGCACAACATCCCAGCGCCGCTCGCCCATGCGTACAAGCCCAAGAACGCGTGATCCCAGCGGGGTTGCGGCATCCAGCAAATCCAAGGCTTCGCGGATGGCAACATCTGCACCCGCACCGGCAATCAACGGCAAATCCGGGCGCAGGTCACGGCTTGCGACATGCGCGACGCGCACGCCGTCCGCATCCAGCATCTCCAGCCCGGTTTCCGACCGCCACAAGATCGCGGGAACACGCTCTGTGATGCTCAGCGCCAGAACACCATCGGCCAGAAGCCGCAGATCAGCCGTGCGCACCCAGTCCAGCGCCTCGACCTCGACACGCAACGCATCCATATCAAGCCGGAACGAAGATTGCGGCAAATCGATATCCATCCGCGCGCGCAAAGCCGCATCCAGTTCGGGCGTGACCTCTGGCCACTGCAGGCGTGTCACCATGAATTCAGGGCGATCGACGAATGCGGAATAAGCCGTCTCGATATGCCCGTTCAGCGCTTGACGATTTGCCTCATTGGAAAAATATCCGGCAAGCGCCACGGCAACGGCAAGGACAGGTACACCGAATTTCAGCCCGTTGCGATAGGTTGGCGTCAGCCAGAAGCGCTGCAGACGATAGCCTAGCCGACTATCAGCAATGCGCCTGCGCCGGGGTTTGGCAGGCGGAACCGGGCGTGCGCGCACAGGCGGCGCGGCCAGCAGGCTGTCGCGCGCTTGCGGCTCGTCCTGCGCTGCCGCAAGCGCGCTGACACTGGCCCCATACGACAATGCCGGCGCAACAGCGGCAGGGCTGGTTTGCAGATCGGACAACCCCTCCATTGCCTGAAGCGTGTCATCGAGGCTACCCAGGCGACATTGCGCAACCGAAAACTGATCCATGCGTGCGGCGCGAGTCTGCTGCGCATGCTCCATTGCTGGCGCAGGCGCTGGTGGTCTGGGCAAAGGACGCTCGGGCAGAATGTCTTCCTGCGCATATTCTTCGGCGCGGGTGGCCCCAAGATGATCCCAGAAACTCTGGGCATCGCTCAGCGCCGAAAGAGGTGCATCACTGTCGTCTACATTTGAATGCGAAGGGCCTAACGGTCGCATGAAGCATCCTCCACGATCCATTTGCAGAGATCAGAAAAACTGATCCCGCAATGCGCCGCCTGTTCTGGCACCAGTGATGTGGGTGTCATGCCGGGCTGCGTGTTGGTCTCCAGCAGGATAAGACCCTCAAGCCCCTGTGCCTCATTCCAACGAAAATCCGTGCGACTGACACCCCGGCACCCCAGCACCTGATGCGCGCGCAGCGCATAGTCGAGACAGGCCGCGTGGATATCTGCAGGAATATCGGCGGGCACAACATGGCGCGATCCGCCGGGCTTGTACTTGGCGTCATAGTCATACCAGCCATCAGTGACGATATCCGTCACTGTCAGCGCGCGGTCGCCCACGACAGTTGTGGTCAACTCGCGCCCCGGCGCGAAGGCCTCTACCATCACCAGATCAGGCATGTCATCGGCCAGTTGCGGCGGCGCGTTCGCGCCTTCCTGCACCAGATACACGCCGACCGAACTGCCCTCGTTATTGGGTTTGATCACATAGGGCGGGGGCAGAAGATGCGCAGCCATGGCATCGAGCTTGGGCGCAAGAACCGAGGCCACGACGGGTAGACCTGCCGCGCGAAACGCAGCTTTCGAGCGCTCCTTGTCCATCGCCAATGCCGAGCACAGGACACCCGAATGCGTGTAGGGCATACGCAGCCATTCCAGAATGCCCTGAACGCATCCGTCCTCGCCAAAGCGACCATGCAGCGCGTTGAAAACGATGTCAGGGGCGATCTCTACCAGACGCTGCGCGACATCACCGCGCGCATCCAGTTCGATCACCTCATATCCCGCCACCCGCAGCGCTTTCGCGCATTCATGCCCTGACGACAGTGACACCTCGCGCTCGGACGAGAGGCCACCTTTCAGAACACATAACCGGGGGGCTGCCCTGCTCGACATGCCCATTCCCACTGCCTCTGAGCCATTTTCGGCCCATTTTGCCCGATTTGCCGGGCGTTATTCTTTTGATACCGCGCCCAGTTCCAGCGCTGGCACATCCGCGCCCGGTGTTGCCTCACCGACCCGCATGATTTCCCACTGTAGCGAAATACCGCGCGCTTGCAAAACCCTTTTTCGCACTTCTTCGCCAAGCGCTTCCAGTTCAGTGGCCGTGGCACCATCGGCATTGATCAGAAAATTCGGATGTTTGGGCGACATTTGTGCACCGCCCATGCGCGCCCCGCGCAATCCTGCCTCGTCAATCACTTTCCACGCCTTCAGCTCATGGCTGTCATCCGCGCGCCCTGTCGACGAAAACCCGGCCGGGTTGCGAAATGTCGACCCGGCGCTACGCTCTTTCGTGGGCTGGGTCGCATCGCGTCTGGCAAGCTGATCTTCCATCCGCGCATGCAATGCCGCGGGATCACCCGCCGGGGCATTGAAACGGGCCTCTGTGACCACCATGCCGTCGGGCAACTGGGACTGGCGGTAGGCGAGTTTCAGATCGCTGGCGGGGATAATGTGACGCTGGCCCTGCCGGTCAATCGCCACAATCTCGATCAGGTGATCGGCGACATAAGTGCCGTAACAGCCCGCATTCATCCGCACGGCACCCCCGATACTGCCGGGAATGGTGCGCAAAAAGGTCAGATCACGGCCCGCATCTGCCGCTTTGCGCGCCACATGCGCGTCCAGAGCGGCGGCACCTGCGGTGATATGGTCGCTTATCTCGATCCCGTTGAACCCCCGCCCCAGCCGGATCACCACCGCGCGGATGCCGCCATCACGCACGATCAGATTGGAGCCGACACCCATCGGAAAGACAGGAACCTCTGGGTCGAGCGCTTCGAGGAAATCGCGCAGATCATCTTCATCGGCAGGCTGGAAAAGCCAGTCGGCGGGACCACCGACGCGCAACCATGTCAGGCTGTCGAGCGGCTTTTGCGGCGTAAGCGTGCCGCGTGTCTGGATTTGGTCAGGTGTCATGGCGGTGTGAGTAGCCTGAGAGATGGGGGATTGTCGAGAGTGCGCGCGACCTTCTGCCGCCGCGCGCGACGCGCCACGATCCGGGGCCGTCCCGCCCGACAAGGCCAAGCAGCGCCCGCCTGCCTGCACCTCGCGGCAACGCCTCCAGCCAAGCCTGCAAGCTCTCGCGATCCCTTACCCGTGAGCCCCCATCAATTGCCCCCCAACAGCCCCCGCAGACGATTGCCGATTTCCTGCTCCACCCCGCGCCGGATCGTGTCCTGCACGCGCTCGCCCTCTTCGCGCTCGACGCCCAATTCCCGCTCCAGGCGCTGCTCGACCTCTGATCGCGTCCGCTCTTCCA
>SKGU01000239.1 GCA_007117255.1 Natronohydrobacter sp.
AACCCCTGCGGCCAGTGCCGTTGGTTGGAAGCGTTGAATGCGATGGTGGAGGTGTGCTGCGCGATGCGGATATGCGGGGCGTCGACATGGAATTGCCCTGTGGCAGGGTCGAGCGTTGCGATATGCACTCCGCTGCCGGTAGAGAAGCCGAAATCGACCGAATGACCGAAGCTGACATAGGCGGCGGCGATGATGTCACGCCCGCTGCGCAGAAAGCTGTCACCGCGCGGGAATACAGTGAACAAGGCCCCAAGGGGCGCGCCAATCCCGATGCTGCCGGACCCGTCGATCGGGTCCATGGCCAGGTCAAACAGGCCATCGGGATCCAGCGCAATGATCTCATCGGCTTCTTCCGACAGGACTTGCGCAACTGACAGTCCCGCGACGATGCGCAGGTAGTGATCATGCGCGCCCATATCGAGGGCCTTTTGCCGGTCGCCAGACATGTTCTGGCCGACAACCGCATTCGGATCGCCCATCAGCCGCCCTTGCGCCAGACGCGTGGCCACTGGCGCACTGGCCTCTGCAAGCGCCAGAAGCAGCCTTGCCAGCGCCGGTGGAGTGTCGGGCTGCGAAGCCAGAAACTGTGCCAGCGTCGGCGCGGTGACGGGGGTGTCGGTGTTCAGGTGCAGGGTTTGGGGCATCGTGACCTCGTGGCTTTGAACCCTATACAGGCGCATCGTGAATATAACAACACAAAATCACAAAATCACAATATTGACGTTCTAAATGTTACATGCCATGTTAGCGCATGACAGGAGGCCCCGATGAAGCGTGACGAGCGGCAACAGGAAATCATGAATTTGCTTGTCGCGCAGGGCGAGGTCGATCTTGATGCACTGGCAGAGCGCTTCGTGGTGTCACGCATGACCATTCACCGCGATCTGGACGAGCTGGAAAGCGCGGGGGTGTTGCGCAAGATCCGGGGTGGCGCGACCATTCGCAGCGGCACGCAGTTTGAAAGTGATTTCCGTATTCGTGAACGGCAGGACGCCCCGGCCAAAGCCGCCATGGCCGAAGCTGCGCTGCAATTGGTCGAGCCGGGCATGAGTGTGATGGTCAATGATGGTTCGATGGCGGCGATCCTTGGCGCGGGGCTGGTGGCAAGGCGTCCTCTGACCGTGATCACCAACAATGCCGCGCTGATTGACCACCTTCGGGCAGAAACCGGGATCACCCTTATTGCACTTGGTGGTGTCTATTCGGCCAAGTTCAACGCCTATCTTGGCAAGGTTTGTGAAGACGCTCTGGCGGGGTTGCGCGCCGATATCGCTTTCATCTCGTCGCCTGCGGTGGCCGGGCTGGAGGTGTTTCACATGGATGAAAGCGTGATGCGCGCAAAACGCGCCATGATGCAGGCCAGCGCCACGCGCTGTCTACTGGTCAATCATACGCGCTTTGGTCACGCCGCGTTGCACCGGCTGGCGGGGCTGGCCGAATTTGAACATATCATCACCGACACCGCGCCTG
Organism: Natronohydrobacter sp.; assembly: GCA_007117255.1. Classification (GTDB taxonomy): domain Bacteria; phylum Pseudomonadota; class Alphaproteobacteria; order Rhodobacterales; family Rhodobacteraceae; genus Roseinatronobacter. Next base: position 1,471 of record SKGU01000239.1, read on the forward strand.
ATGCGCAGGCCAGCGCTGCGCTGGCACGCGCCGGGCTGACCCTCACCCTTGCAGACAGACTGGAACAGACCCAATGAGCGATGCGCAATTCTGGATTGGCACAAGCTGGAAGATGAACAAGACCCTGGCGCAGGCGATGGAGTTTGCCACTGCGCTGGCGCAAGCCGATGAGGCGCGCGATCCGCGTTTTCAGCGCTTTGTCATCCCGCCATTCACAGCGGTGCGGCAGGTCAAGCAGGCGCTGGCTGACACCTCGGTCAAGGTGGGGGCGCAGAACATGCATTGGGCGGATGCAGGCGCATGGACAGGTGAAGTGTCCGCGCCCATGCTGGTCGATTGCGGCCTGGATCTGGTTGAGCTGGGCCATTCAGAACGCCGCGCGCATTTCGGGGAGACGGATGAAACCGTCGGCCTGAAGACGGAATCTGCGGTCCGCCACGGCCTGACGCCCCTGATCTGCATCGGCGAGACATTGACCGAGCGGGAGGCAGGGCGTGCGGCGGATGTGCTGGCCGCGCAGGTGCGCGGGGCGTTGGAAAAGCTGTCAGGCAGCCAGAAAAACGCGCCGATCCTCTTTGCATATGAGCCGGTCTGGGCGATTGGCGAGGGCGGCATTCCTGCCACCTCTGACTACGCCGATGCGCGTCAGGCCGAGATCATTGATGTTGCGCAAAGCGTGTTGGGGCGGCGGGTTCCGTGCCTTTATGGCGGGTCGGTCAACCCCGGCAACTGCGCGGAACTGATTGCCTGTCCGCATGTGGATGGGCTGTTCATCGGGCGGTCCGCATGGGCGGTCGATGGCTATCTGGACATTCTCGACCGCGTTTCTGCGGCGATCTGAAACACCGAAAAACAGGAGACACCCATGAAAATTGCAATTGCAGGCGATAGCGCAGGCGAAGGTCTGGCCAAGGTCTTGGCAGAGCATTTGAAAGCCACGCATGATGTGGCCGAGATTTCGCGTACGGCCGATGGCCCGGATGATTTTTACGCCAATATGGCGGACCGCGTGTGCAGCGCGCTGCTGCAGGGCGAATATGACCGCGCGATTCTTGTCTGTGGTACTGGAATTGGCGTGGCGCTGTCGGCCAACAAGGTGCCTGGCATTCGTGCTGCACAGTGTCATGATACTTATTCGGCGCAGCGCGCAGCGCTGTCGAACAATGCACAGGTCATCACAATGGGCGCGCGGGTGATCGGCGCAGAGCTGGCCAAGGCGATTGCAGACGCGTATCTTGGCGAAACTTTCGACCCGAATGGCCGCTCTGCCGGAAATGTTCAGGCTATCAATGCGCTGGATGCCAAGTATAACGCTGGCTGATTGATGCGCGAACAGGGGCACTTCCCTGTTCGCGCCACATGGATAAAGGCGCACAGAAATTGGCTTTGCTGGATATAAAGCACCCGTTCTTCCGGCCGCTCTGGCGGCGCGTGGTGGTGACACTGATCTGCTTTGTTTGGGCAGGGGTTGAGTTCGCTGTCGGCAGTCCGATGTTTGGTATCCTGTCGGGGGCGTTGGGGGCTTGGTGCTTTTATCAACTGTTCTGGCGTTTCGACCCTGCGGCATTCGGGGACGAAAAAAACGACTAGCGGGCTAAAGTCGATTGCGGTGGCGCGCGGCAAGTATTTCTCTCGCGCGCGCCAGTTCCGCGTCGCGGCGCTTATTGTTCCAGCCAAGTTTTGCGCAGGCCAGTGTTGCCAGTTCCTGCAAGCCCGCTTCCGTGATCTGCCCGGTGATGGCCAGCCCGGTGCGGCGCAACACCACGTCATCGAGGTGCACGACCTGTTCATGCGCCATGATATGCGCGATTTCCTGATGTGAATGGTCCGGTGCCCCTGCCAGCGGGGTTGGGTCTGGGCCTTCGGCTGCAAGGATGGGGCGCGCATGCGTGCCATAGCGGCGAAGAAGCAGGCGCGCGCGGTCAGGACTACAGCCAGTGTCGCGCGCGATCTCGTTGGCCCAGAGTTGCGGGTTGTCCGGGTAATCGCGCCCGCCACCGATGGGCAAGGTATCCGTGCTGATCTGCCGTGTCTTGCTCAGGCGCTCCAGCACAGTATCGGCCACTTCTGCGGCAAAACCACGAAAGGTGGTCCATTTGCCACCCACCATCGACAGGATCGGCCAGGGCCGCGCGCCTTGGGCGGGCAGTTCGGGGGTGGAATGGTCGCGGCTGATCAGCCCCGCCGCCGTGCCATCCGAGGCAGGCAGCGGGCGAATGCCGCTATAGACATGCACAATCTGGCCGGCCTCGAATGTAAGCGCCGGAAAGAGCGCACGCAGGCTGTCGAGAAAATAGGTGATCTCGGTCGCATCACAGGCCACAGTGTCGGGGTTATCGGCGCGAATATCGGTCGAGCCTGCCAGCACGCGGCCCAGATGCGGAAATGCCAGGCAGATGCGCCCGTCATCGGCTTCGAAGTAGACCATGCGTCCGTTCAGGGCGCGATAGAGTTCCGGATGGTCCAGCAGGATATGCGAGCCTTTGGTCCCGCCAATGAATTTCGAGGGTTCGCCAAGACTGTCATTGACCTGATCGATCCAGGGCCCCGCGGCGTTGATGACGATCCGCGGCGTCAACCAATGTTCGGTTCCGTCAGGCTTGCGCAATCCGATGCGCCCATCTTTGGCACCCAACAATTGGGTATGGTTCAGCGCGGCGGCATGCGCGCCTTCGCGCTGACCGTCCTGAACCAGTTCCAGCACCAGCCTTTCGGGATAGGTGACATGCGCGTCATAATACTGCCCTGCCGCCTTGATGCGCGGGGTCAGGGGCGGGATTTCGCGCAACGCCCGCTGCGCGGACCACATGTTGTGGCGGGGCATGACACGGGCGCGGCGTCCGTAGAAATCATACATCATCAGCCCGGCCCAGATCAGCGCCGCACCACGGGCGCGCGGAGCAGTGGTCGTGCCCATAAGCGTGCGAAGCGCGGCCCAGACCCCTTTGGCCCAGGACTGGATCGGAATGACCGTGGCCAGCGGATGCACCAGATGCGGGGCGTTGCGCAACAAAAGGTTGCGCTCATAGGTTGATTGCGCGACCAGCCGCAATTCGCCGGTTTCCAGATATTTCAGCCCGCCATGGATCAGCCGCGATGGGGCGGCGGAACTGCCGCTGCCAAAATCGCCCTTGTCGGCCAGCACGACGGACACGCCTTGCGCCGCAAGGTCGCGAAACAGGCCCGCGCCATTGACGCCCGCGCCAAGGATCAGCACATCGGGGGTGTCGGGCAGGGTCATGAGATCTCCACAATATGCAGGGCAACGCCTGCATCGCGCAGGCTGCGCGCCGTCGCATCGGCCAGTCGGCTGTCGGTATAGACGGCGTCAAAACTGCTCAGCGGCGCGAGCTTGTTCAGCGCGATACGCCCGAACTTGGGCGATGCGGCCAGAAGCACACGACGCTCGGCCGCGTCCAGCATCGCGGCCTTGGCGCGCGTGACCAACCCGTCCTGCACCAGCGCGGCCCCATCTGCGATGCCAGAGGCCGAGCAGATCGCCACATTCACCCGCAGCCGTGCGAGCGCATCTTCTGCCCCCGGCCCGATAAAGGCGTTATAGGTGGGTGCGTAATCGCCGCCCACGGCAATCAGCGCGATGTCATCCACACTGGCAAGTGTTTGCATCAGCGCAAGGCTGTTGGTGATCACGCTCAGGGGGGCGGCCTGGGCAAGCAACGGCCCAAGCGCAGTGGCTGTGGTCGAGTCGTCCAGCGCCACGGCCTGGCCGGGTGTGATTTCGCTTAGGGCGGCGCGCGCGAGGGCGGCTTTCACCTCTGGCTCGGACTGCGCGCGGTAAGCATAGAGGCTTTCATAGATGCTGGACGGCTGGGCCGTGACGGCGCCGTGCAGCTTGCGCAGCACGCCTTGTTGCGCAAGCCTCTCAATATGGCGGTGAATGGTCATGCGCGAGACGCCGAAATGATTGGTCAGCGTATCGATGCGCACTTCGCCATGCGCGCGGACATATTCGGCAATGGCACCCATGCGGTCATCGTTCATGCCTGTGCCTCATGGTCCAGTTCTTGCCAGATCGGCCCCAGTGCCTGCGCGATGTCACAATGCAGGCGGTAGCGGCGATCGAGCGCGGCTTTCTGATCAGGGTCGGGCGTATAGGTTCGGCGCAAGGGGGCCATGTCGCGTGGGTCGTCCGTGGGGCTGTTGAACAGCCCGACACCAGCGCCCGCGCATAATGCCGCGCCCCATGCGGCGGGCTCTTCGGTTGCCGATACGGTCATCGGCAGGCCAAGCACATCCGCAAAAAGCTGCGCATAGGTGGCATTGCGCGAGATCCCCCCGGTCAGGTGCAGATGATCTACCCGGAATCCATCGCGCAGCGCATCAATATGGACGCGGTGATTGAAGGCCACCCCCTCGATCAATGCGCGCAGCATGTCGCCGCGTGTACTCCAGCCGCGCAGGCCCAGAAAGCTGCCACTGGCTGTCGGCCCATGTGGTGAGCCGAAAAGATAGGGGTGGAACATCACGCTTGAAGGCCGCGCGCGGGCCTCGGTCAACTCTGATGCCAGGCGGTCATGCAGGGTGTCGCCATCGCGCGCGCGCTCGACTGCGCAAAGCGTGTCCTGAAACCAGTCGTAATTCGTGGCGGATGCGGGTGAGATGGCCATGTTGTTCCATTCGCCCCGGCGCAGCCCGTTGCGGCAGAACCAGCGCGCGTCAGTTTTGGGCGCGTCGGACACAGTTTCATTGATCGAATAGGTGCCCGCGACAAGCGTTGCATGGCCTGCGCCATGCCCGCCCACACCCAGCGCCGAGGCCGTGACGTCATGCAAGCCCGCGACTACCGGAACACCCGCGCGCAGCCCGCAGGCATTGGCGGCGGATTCTGTCAGATGTCCGACGATTGCATCGGGGTCCGCGATCGGGGGCAGGGCATGTGCCAGTGACGCCAACCCGTAGAGCGCAAGGATGTCTGGGGCATAGTCCTGTGTGGAAACATCCGTGAAAGAGGTGCTGGCTTCGGTCAGGTCCGTGCCGATTGTGCCGGTCAGGCAATAGCGCAACCAGTCCTTGCAGGCGAGGATATGGCCGATGGCGTTGAAACGCGCAGGCTCATGCTGCCTGATCCATGCCAGAAGCGCTGAGGGCGCAGAGGCGTGGGGCATTTGCCCGCTGCGTGCCAGTGCCCTGGCCGATATACCACTGGCCTGCCAATCTGCCACCTGATCGCCGGCGCGGCTATCCAACGACAGAATGCCTGGACCCAAAGCCGCACCGTGTTTGTCCAGCAGATACAAGCCGTCCCCATGTGCGGTGACGCCGATGGCCGCAATCCGGTCGGGCTGGCCTGCTTTCGCGGCGGCTTCTGCCATAGCCTGTGCCGTGGCAGACCAGAGTGCGGCCATATCGCGTTCGACGCGGCGGGGGGCGGGCATATCCTGCGGGATGCGGCGGCGCGCAATGGCCAATGGATTGCCTGCGCTATCGAAGACCACCGCCTTTGTTACGGTCAGTCCTATATCAAGCCCCATGATCCGATCACGGTGGTGTGTCATAGAATCGCCTGTTACATTTTTCTGTTTGTAACATAACGGAGCGATAAATTCACATCAAGCCTGTTTCATAACCGCGTTGCGCGTCCATGCGAACCCGTCGCATGGGGCATCCAGCAGCGCGGCCAATTCTTCGTCCAGCGCCATCAGGGTGATCGAGGCGCCAACCATGTCCAGCGATGTACAGTAATGCCCTACCAGGGTCATATGTGCCTGTGCCCCGCATGCGTTCAGGCGCTGCTGCAAGCGTCGGTTCAGCACCATCAACTCGATCATCGGGGTGCCGCCCAGTGAATTGACCAGTACGGCCACACGTTGACCTGTTCCAAGCTTCATTGCGGTGAAAAGCTGATCGCAAACTTCGTCCATGATCCGGTCGGCGGCCGCCAGCTTTTGGCGCTGCACCCCCGGTTCTCCGTGTACGCCGACCCCGAATTCCAGATCCTGTGCGCCCAGTACGAAACTGGGGCGTCTGGTTTCGGGCATTGAGCAGGGCTCCAGGGCAACACCGATGGTATGGCACGCGGCATTGGCTTTGCGCGTCAGGCGTTCGACCTCAGCCAGTGGCTCCATCCGGGCGCTGGCAGCCCCCGCGACCTTGAACACGAACACGTTCCCGGCTGTGCCACGCCGTGCATCACGATCCTCGAACCCGCTGGAGGCCACATCATCCGTGGTGCGGATCGTGCGCACGTTGATCCCTTCGGCGGCGGCCAGATCAGACGCCATGTCGAAATTCATCACGTCGCCCGTATAGTTGCCATACACATACAACACACCCGCACCCTGGTCCGCGAAGCGCGTGCAAGTCAGGATCCGGTCGGGCGGCGGGCTGGCAAAGACATTTCCCACGGCCACGGCATCAGCCAGACCCTGACCGACGAAGCCAAGAAATGCCGGTTCGTGCCCCGCACCACCACCGATCACGACGCCGACCTTGCCTTGCGGGCGCGGGGTGCGCGCACCGATTGCGCGAACCGAATCGTCAATCGCCATGATATGGTCGGGAAATGCCGCCAAAGCCCCCTCCATCGCTTCGTTCACGACGTCGCGCGGATCGTTCAGGAACTTTTTCACCAGATTGCGGGTTGGGGCCTCTGTGGTTTCGTCTGGCGGGGTGTCGGGCTTGTCGCGCGAGGAACTGATATAGCGCGACAGCCGCACATCAAGGGTGCGCAGAATCCCGGCGGCCGTATCTGAATCAATCACCAGCGTTGTAACATATCCTCCGCGCAGGCTGGCCAAGATTGGTTGCACCTTGTCGACCCCGGCGGCCACCAGCATGCGCGACGGCACGCGGCGCAACTCATCGAGAGACAGCCCGATGAATCTGTCTGAAAGCGGCCCGGTGACAGGTGCGCCCTGCGCATCCATGAACTGTCCTGCCAGCGACCCTACCGCCGAGACATAGAAATCATGCTGTTGCAATGCGCTGTCGAAAAAGCCGCTGCTGTGGATCGTTGAATTAGGGCGCAGGGACGACACGCCGAACACGACCCGGTCCAGCCGGGACAAATAGGTCAGCTGTTCCGCAATAACCGGTTCCTGAACCAGCATGTTACGCGCCTGTGCGGATGAGACGATGGCGGGGGCTGAGATAGGTACACAGCGCGCACCAATATTGTCGGCCAGCCGCGTGGCGCAGGATTCCGGGGAATAGGGAATTTTCGCGGTTGTGCCACCTGTGGCCTGCACGACAGTGACATCGCGCAACCCGTCCAGCCGCGCCGCTTGCGCCATCGACAGCATCGTGCGCCCCCATGTGATGGCCAGCGTGTCGCCGGAATGTACCATCATGGGCAAAATGCCTGCAGCCGCATGGCCCACCTTGTCGATCAGTGAACGCGCGCCCCCGTGTGATGGCACGACAAGGCAGCTTTCCAGCCCAAACTGGTCTTCAAGTGCGCGCGCCAGCGTGACAGAGCGCATATGCTCGGAAGAAATGGCGATATTGACAATGCCACGCGCACGCGCATCGGCCAGATAGGCATTCACTGTAGGGCGGGATGCGCCCATTTCTTCGGCGATTTCGCCTTGGGTCATGCCTTCCTGATAATATAGCCAACTGGCCCACAAAAGCGGGTCATCGCCGAAACGGATGGGTGGGCGAGCCGGGGCGCTGTCGCGCGGTGACGTGCGGCGACGAACTCCCGACATCAGGTTGCGCGCTCCGCGACAATATCGCAAATGGCCCCGATGATAACGGCGCTGGAAACTGCGCCGGGGTCCAGATGGCCGATGCTGCGTTCCTGCAACCGCGCGGCGCGTCCGCGCGTGGACATCAGCGCTGCAGTTTCGTCGCGTGCAGTTTCGGCAGCGTTGCGGGTCAGTGTCGCCATGCGGGCAGGGGGCAGGTCATCGCGTGCGGCGCGGTGCGCCGCTTGTGCGGCAGGCAACCACACATCCAGCATGGTCTTGTCGCCCGGCTGTGCCTTGCCGCGTTGCGCGATCCCTGTGGCACATGCGGACAACACAGCCCCAAATTCGCGCAGGGGCAGCGGGCCCCTTGCGTCCAGAAGGGCTGCGACTTCGAGGAAGGCAGACGCATAGAGAGGTCCGACAGTTGCGCCGACCTCTGCGAGAAAAGCCTGTGCGGCCAGACGTAGCATTTCGGGCGGTTCCGCATCCGGGTGGCCGCGCAAAACCCGGTCTATCGCTGCGAAGCCATTGGCCATCGAGGTGCCATGATCACCATCGCCGATTTCACCATCCAGACGGCACAGCATCTGGCGGCTGTCTTCCAGCCGGGCTGTTGCCAGGTGAAAGACATCTGCGAAGAAGTGCTTGTCTATCTGTGCCATGCGCGATGGTTGCGGCTTTCCGCGCGCGGTTTCAAGCGTTTTCCAGCCGAGCGGTGATTTCGTCCGCAAAGCCTGACAGGATCAGCGCGCAAGAACTGGCCCCGGCATCAAGCACCCCGCGAGACCGTTCGCCCAGACGTGCAGAGCGTCCGATCCGTGCCACCATGTCCAGCGTACTGTCGCGCCCATCCTGCGCCGCCTTGCGCATCGCTGCCAGCGAAACTCCAAAACTGTCACCCATGGCGAGATGCGCTTCAAAGGTTTCCACAGCCGGGATCAGCGTATCCAGAAGCGTTTTGTCGCCCTTCTTCGCTGATCCTATTTCTTGCACTCCATCCAGACCGGCACGCAGCATTCTTGCGAAACTGGTGGCATCAATCTGGTCGATATCGCCAAGGGCATCGGCCATGTCGGAAAACATCATCCCGTAAAGCGGCCCCATCGAGCCGCCAATCTCTGCCATCAACACATCTGACAGGGTTTGCAGGGCTTCGGTGAGCGACGCATCCGGGGGAGTGCGCTCTGCTGCGCGGCCAAAGCCTTTGGCCATGTTCACGCCGTGGTCGCCATCCCCGATCTTGCCGTCGATTTCGGACAGCCAGGCCTTGTTCTCGACGATAGTTGCGGAAATCTCGCGCAGGATCTGGGCCGCGCCTGCGTTGGGAATGCTTGTCATGTTATTGTCCTTCTTGCAGCGCGGGGCAGGCGCAGGGGACTTCCAGAAGTGACTTCAGTTCGTCATCCAGCGCCATCACTGTCAGTGTCGCGCCAACCATATCAAGCGAAGTGAAGTAGTTACCCACATAGGGCCGCCAGACCTTCAATCCTCGCGCTTCAATCTGCTGCTCAATCCGGTCATAGAGCACATACAGCTCGTTGATGGGCGTGGCCCCTAGCCCGGAGACAAGCACCGCCACTTCAGACCCTTCGGGCAGGTCATGGTCGTCAAGGACGATTTTAACCATGTCATCGGCCACATCATTGGCGCGACCCAGATCCTCGACGCGCGCACCCGGTTCACCGTGGTGGCCGATGCCCACTTCCATCTTGCCCGGTTCTATCTGGAAATTCGGGTGTCCCACAGCGGGCAGCGTGCATGGCCCAAGCCCGACGCCTACCGAGCGGCAATTGTCGATTGCTTTCTGGGCCGCAGCGATCACGCCTGTCAGGTCTGCGCCCTGTGCCGCTTTGGCCGCGCCGATTTTCCACATGAAGATCTCGCCCGCGACACCACGGCGCTTCTCTCGCTCCTCCAGCGGGGCTGAGCACACGTCGTCATTGGCGACCACGGTTTCGACTGTCACGCCATCCTTGGCGGCCATCTTGCGCGCCATTTTGACGTTCATGTTGTCGCCTGCATAATTCCCATACAGCACCGCGACACCTGCCCCACCATCGGCAGCACGGATCGCATCGTGAAACGTCTTGGCCGTCGGCGATGAGAACAATTCGCCCACCGCGACAGAATCCACCATGTTGCGCCCGGCATAGCCGATGAAGGCGGGCTCATGCCCCGATCCGCCACCAGTCACTACACCCACGCGCCCCGGCTTTCCCGCCCAGTTGGACAGCACCACGCGCGGGTTTTCAGGGGATTGTCTGACCATATTGCGGTGCGCACGAACAAAACCAGCGACGGTTTCATCGACAATATCATCGGGGTTGTTGAAGAAGCGTTGCATGCTCTGGTCCTTATTTGACGGTAAAGCCGCCATCCACAATCAGGTCGGCGCCGTTTATCATGGCAGCACCGTCTGAGGCGAGAAACACTGCGGCTGCGGCAATTTCGCAGGGTTCTGCAAAGCGGCCCGACGGGATCTGTGCCTTCATGGCGTTCCCTTTGGGCCCGGCCCATGCGGCCTTGCCCAAGTCGGTCAACACCACAGTGGGCGAGATGGAATTGACAGTCACACCATGTGGCCCCCATTCCAGTGCCAATGTCTTGGTTAGCCCGATCACGCCGAATTTTGACGCACAGTAGGCGACATGCTGATCAATCGCCACACTACCGGCTTGAGAGGCAAGATTGATGATCCGCCCTGATCCTTGGGCGATCATCACGCGGCCCACTTCCTGCGCAACGAGAAAGCTGCCGGTCAGATTGACATCCAGCGTGCGTTGCCATGCCGAGAGCGTCAGGTCTTTTGCCGGGGCCAGATCAACGATGCCGGCGCTGTTGATCAGTATATCGATGCGTCCGAAAGCTGATTGCACCTGTGCCACGGCTTTCGAGACAGAAGCGGGGTCAGCGACGTTGCACGCTACCGCCAGTGCGTCGGGCAGATCAGCAGCTTTCGCCGCCGCCGCGTCATGGTTCAGGTCAACAACTGCGACGCGCACGCCCTTGGCGGCCAGCGCATCCGCAATAGCCGCGCCGATGCCCGATGCAGCGCCAGTGACCAGGGCGGTCTTGCCGCGCAGCGGGAAATCGAAATCGAGTGTGTCCGGGCCTTCCGACATTTCGTGTTCCTTTATGATCTTGCGGGAGCTCCGCCCGGCAGCGGCATATGGGCCGCCGGACGAAGCCTGATTGGTGCAGAATCTCGCGGATTACTGGCGCATTTCCAGCAAAGCGTCGACATTCTCGGCCGTTACCGGTGTCCAGGGCACGTTGTATTCTGCATCCGTGCCACCGTTCCACGGCATGTCGGCATATTGCTCCCAGATTGGGGACATCGGCTCATAGCCATCCAGCACCGCCGCGATGGCGACATCCAATGCCCCTTGCGCTTGCGCCGCGCCATCTTGCAGGATTGAGGCCATATCGCCGTTCTTCACAGCCATCAGCGCGTCGGTGACACCGTCAATGCCAGCGATGGCGAAGTCGTTGACATCCAGCCCTGCACCACGGATTGCCTCGATTGCGCCAAGCGCCATTTCGTCGTTCTGGCCAATGACACCCTTGATGTTGTCACCGTGACGGGTCAGCCAGTTTTCCATCAGGGTCTGTGCTTCTGCGCGCGACCAGTTGGCGGTTTGCTGTTCCAGTACAGTGACATCCGGGCATTCGGCCAGTGCCTGCATGTTGCCTTCCAGACGTTCAATCTGCGCCGACTGGCCGATGGGGCCTTCGATGATCACAACGCCGCCTTCGCAGCCGATCTGATCCAGTACATAGCGTGCTTCCATATAACCCGACTGTACATCGTCAGAGCCGACATAGGACAGCAGAAGGTCGCTGTTTACGCGGGTGTTCGACCCTACAACCGGGATGCCAGCATCATGCGCGGCCTGAACGGCTGTGGCGCCTGCTTCAATATCAATCGGCACAAAGATGATCGCGTCGAAGCCTTGCGTGATCATCGTCTCAAACTGTTCCTGCTGGACAAGTGCGTCATAGCGACCGTCGAAGATGGTGACATTCACCTTGCCTTCGACGACAGCGGGATGCTGTTCCAGCGCGGCCGCCCAGAGTTGCATGAATTCAGCATTCAGGCCGTAAACGGCGGCACCGATGCGCGGCACATCCTGTGCGATTGCGGCAGTGCTGCCCATGAAGGCGGCGGCCAGTGTCATGGTCTTGAGAAGTTTCGTCATCGTGCGTGTCCTCCCTTGGATATGGCACATTTCATCTGGTCACCTTCTTTGGCTGAAGGCGGGCAGATACTTGTAGGGGTTGGGGATCAGGCGTGTTTGTGTCGCGCCTGATCCAGCATCACGGCCGCTACGATCAGCATGCCCTTGATGACCTGTTGGTAGTAGGATTCCACACCCATCAGGTCCAACCCGTTATTCACAACCGAGATCAGCAGCGCGCCGATCAATGTTCCCGTTACCTGACCCACGCCACCTGACAGTGAGGTGCCGCCGATCACGACTGCGGCGATGGCGTCCAGCTCATACGCAATGCCAGCCTGCGGCAACGCAGAGCCAGTGCGTGCAGCCAGGATCATCCCGGCAAGCCCCGCCAATGCGCCAGAGATCACATAGACCATCATCCGCACACGTTTGACATTGATGCCCGACACCCGTGCTGCATGAGGGTTCCCGCCCGCCGCATAAACGTGCCGTCCGAAGCGGGTCGAGGACAGCACAAGAAATGCAGCAATGAAAACCACCGCGAACAGGATGATGGGCATGGGAATGCCGAACACATCGCCGGTTCCGACATTGCGATATTCTGGTGTCAGCGAAGGAACGGGACGCCCCCCCGTATAGAGCAATGTCAGCCCGCGCGCCGCTGACAGCATGCCCAGCGTGGTCACGAAAGCAGGGACATTGAAATATGCCACCAGAATCCCATTGATCCAGCCTGCGGCCATACCCACAAGGATGCCGATGCTGATGGCAATATAGAATCCGTAAGGTGCCCCTGCGATCCCTGCTGTGGCCGATGTGGTCGCAAATGACGCCGAGACGACCCCGGCCAGTGCCACGACCGATCCGACCGATAGGTCGATGCCGCGGGTCAGGATCACGAATGTCATGCCAATGGCAAGAATTCCGTTGATCGAGGCCTGCCGTAACACATTGATGATATTGCGCTGCGTCAGGAAGAACTCATTCGCCACTGACAATGCGACACAGACCAGCACCAGCGCGATCAATATGCCGTAACGCTGGCCATAATCCGCTGCATATGCCTTGAAATCCTGCCTGTGTGTCTTGCCTGTCATCTTCTATCCTCTTGCCCGAACTGCCTTGGCTTATGCCGCCAGATGCAGCAGTGAATTCGCCGATAGCGCATCGCGCGCAACTTCGCCGCTGATCCGGCCGTCGCGCATCACGATGACACGGTCGGCCATGCCCAGAACCTCGTCGGTTTCCGAACTGATCATGATGACCGCGCCGCCCGCAGCCGCAAAATCTGACATGACGCGGTAGATCTCGCGCTTTGCGCCGACATCGACACCGCGTGTCGGTTCATCCAGCAGCAGAATGCCGGGTTCGGTCAGAAACCATTTGCCTAGCACCACTTTCTGCTGGTTGCCCCCGGACAGACCAGAGACAACAAGCTTGTCATTCGGGGTCTTGATGCCGAATGCCTCTATCATGCGCTGCGCGGCACTGGCTTCGCGTGTTCTGCGCATGATGCCGAAGGTTGAAAGCTCGTCCAGCCGTGCCATGCAGATATTGTCGCGCAAATCCGCCATCAGGTTCAGGCCCGAGACCTTGCGATCTTCGGTCACAAAGGCCAGCCCGCGCCGGATGGCTTCGCTTGGGTTGGACAGGGTGACACGCTTGCCATGCAAGGTTATCTCGCCACCCAGATCAGGGGTCAAACCGAACAGGCGCTCAAAAATCTCGCTGCGGCCAGATCCCATCAGACCGTACAGCGCAAGGATTTCGCCACGATGCAATGTGAAGGACACGTCCTTGACGGCATTCTGCGCGTTCAGGCCCTCCACCTGTAACACCGTTTCCGTAGTGGGGCTGTTCGACTTGGCGAACTCTTCGGTTAGCGGGCGCCCGACGATCATTTCGATCAGGCTGTCGCGCGTGACATCGCCAATGGGGCCTTCGCCCACGAAACGTCCATCGCGAAACACAGTGTAATCATCCGCGATCTGGAAAATCTCGGACAGGCGGTGGCTGACATAGACGATTCCCTTGCCCTGCTCTTTCAGGCGGGCAATGGCGGCGAACAACTCATCCGCCTGCGCTTCGCCAAGCGCAGAGGTGGGTTCGTCCATGATGATGATTTCGGCGTTATAGGACAGAGCCTTGGCAATTTCGACAAGCTGCAATTCCGCGACGGTGAGGTCCATCATCAGGCTACGAGCGGAAATGCGAAAATGCAGGCTGTCAAGCAAGTCCTGAGCATTGGCATTCATACGGGCGAAATCCACGCGCCCGAACAACCCGGTAGGTTCGCGGCCCAGGTAGATATTCTCGGCGACGCTCATGGCAGGGACGGGGCTGAGTTCCTGCTCAATGATCGACACACCTGCTGCCAGCGCTTCTGACGGGCGGCTGAATGACACCTCCTGCCCCTTGACGCGAATGGTGCCACTGTCGCGTTGCTGAATGCCCATCACGATCGTCAGGAACGTCGATTTTCCCGCCCCATTGCCGCCGCACAGGGCGTGAACACTGCCGGGGCGCAGGGTGAATTGGCCGTTCGACAGGGCGGCAACGCCGCCGAAAGACTTGGTCAGCCCTCGCACTTCCAACAGTGGCTGCATCTGAGTTCCTCCCCGGACTCGTTTGGTGACATTACGATGCGCTGCAGTTTGGTCATTTGTCAACCATGATTTTAAAAATGACATTATTATAGCTTAAATAACTGTTTTTAATCAATTTAATAAGTGATATCTTATGAAGGAATAATCGGCAGTGGTGCCTGTTTCGCCGGGCACACGACTTTTGCACGTCAAGTATTCGTGTGTCGGTATGGCCAAAACGGCCTGGTAAATCCGGCTGGCAGATTGACTTCGCTGCGTGCGCGGGACATATGCGTTCCATTCTCAGGGCGGGGCGAAATTCCCCACCGGCGGTTACAGCCCGCGAGCGCCATCCTTTGGGTGGGTCAGCAGATCCGGTGAAATTCCGGGGCCGACGGTTACAGTCCGGATGGTAGAGAATGGCGTGCATGGGTGCTAATCCATGCGCGCTGAACGCTCTGGGATTCTGTCATGTTGAAAGGATCAAGAGCAATGACAAAATCCCCTAAATTTGCCTTCATCAAGGCGCGCTGGCACGCCGAGATCGTTGATCAGGCTCTGGTTGGGTTCGAAAACCGTATGGCAGAACTTGGGCTGGATACGCCAGTTGATGTATTCGATGTGCCCGGTGCGTTTGAGATGCCACTTCTTGCGCAGAAATTGGCGCAAACCGGGACCTATACTGCAATCGCGGCCGCTGCGCTGGTTGTTGATGGCGGCATTTACCGGCATGATTTCGTGGCGCAGGCCGTGGTGTCCGGGCTGATGGATGTTGGCATAAACACTGGCGTACCCATTCTGTCAGTTTCCCTGACGCCGCATCATTTCCAGCCGACGTCAGAGCACAACGCGTTTTTCGCGGAGCATTTCGTCATGAAAGGACGTGAAGCTGCAGATGCCGCAGCGCAGGTCGCGCGACTGTATCAGGGACTTGCCGGGGCAACAAAATCCGCCGCATGATGCTTTCGCGCGCCGCTTGTGAAAGGGGCGGTGCGCGAAATGCGCAAAGCCGCCATGATTTCTTCATGTTCGGCCAGTGATGCAGGTATTCGCGCGGGATTGTGGTTGATCACACGCCGCGCGCAGCGCACCTGCACTTGTAAGTTCGCGTAGATTTGCTGGATCTGGCCGTTCATTCCAGCAGCAGCGAGCCTGTCATGGAAAGCGGCGTTGATATCGCTGTAAGGCTCTGCTTGCCCCAGTGCGCCGGCATGCTGCAACTTGCTGTGCAGCATTGCCAGATCGGACAATGCGGCATCATCTGCCCGGATCGTGGCAGGCTGGCCTATGAACTGTTCCGGCGCGGCCTTTGCTGCGAACACTTCGGTTAGCAACCCTGCATCCAATGGCGTGACAATGTCGCCGCGATTGAGACGTAATGTCACAAGTCCTTCGGTTGCAAGTAGTTTGAGCGCCTCTCGTAAAGGAGTGCGCGAGACATCAAATCTTGTGCAAAACTGGGCTTCCGGTATGCAAATCGCCGCTGATGAGGGCCTCGCTGTCGTGCTAAACCCCGGATCGAACATGCGCTTGTTCAATGGGCCGCCTCCGGTTGCGTCGTTACAGACAGCGGGCGTAAAGCTGGCGGTG
>SKGU01000136.1 GCA_007117255.1 Natronohydrobacter sp.
CTTCCGGGCCCAGCACATCCTCGACAAATTCGCGCAATTCGCGCCCCCGTTCGCCCACCAGCGCGATGACCACGACATCGGCCTGCATGTTGCGTGCGAAGTTTCCCAGAAGCATGGATTTGCCCACACCAGAGCCCGCAAAAAGCCCGATCCGCTGCCCTTCGACCACAGGCAGAAGCGTGTTGAACACCGCCATGCCCGTTTCCAGGCGCGCGCCCAGACGCCCGCGCCGCGCAGGTTCGGGCGCGGACGTGTCCAGACTGCGCATCAAGGGGCCTGTCAGCAGCGGGCGGTCGTCGAGCGGTTTACCATAAGGGTCGATCACCCGCCCGATCCAGCTATCATCGGGGGCAATCCCGCTGGCGGGGCGGTGTTCTGCGCTGTCGCCAATGGCCAGCCCTTCGCGCGGGCCATCGGGCAGCGCAAGCGCTTCATCGGGGGTCAGGCGCAGGATTTCGGCCCCGATGCGCCCACCGTCGCGTGTGCGAATATCGAGCCAGTCACCGATCCTTGCAGTATCGGTCAGACCGTTGATCGCCAGTAACTGCCCGTCGATCCGTCCAATGCGCCCAAAAATGCGCACAGGGCGTAAATCGCTCATCTGGGCGCGCATGTCGTCAAAAAGAGTCATCTAGTTTCCTGTGATTCATTGGCCGTGCTTACCGATCCTTAATCGAATCAGGTTTAAAAACTCGTGTATGAAGTGACGGGAGAAACCCTCATGTTTGAAATACCCGATGTGATGCGCATGGCGCAGGCGATGGCGCGGCATTCTGCCGCCCGGCATGTCGTCATTGCCGAGAATATCGCGCAGGCTGATACCCCCGGATACCGGGCGCGCGATTTGCCGGATTTTGCGGCAAGCTATCACGCCGACGGGGTCTTGGCGGCAACCCGGCCGACCCATCTGGATGCCGACAAGGCGCAACTCGCGCTGCGTGCGGGCATTGACGGCACCACCCCGTCGCTGTCGCCCAACGGCAATTCCGTATCGATCGAGCACGAAATGATGCGCGCCGCGCAGAATGTGCAATCTCATGAACTGGCACTCGCCGTCTATGGATCGGCGCGCACCGTATTGCGCGCTGCACTTGGGCGCTGAGGAGGCAAGCCATGGGAAATCTGTTCCAGAGTTTCGGTATCAGCGCATCGGGGATGGAGGCGCAGTCGCGCCGGATGCGTCATGTTTCGGAGAATATCGCCAATGCCGACACGCCCGGTTATCGGCGCAAAACCATTGATTTCCGTGCCGAGATTGACCGCGCCAGCGGCACGACCCGCGTGGCCACTGGCCCAGTGCAACTGGATCGCAGTGAATTGCCACGCATTTATGACCCGGGCCATGCGCTTGCCGACGAAACCGGCTTTTACAAAGGCTCGACCGTCAACACGATGATCGAGATTGCAGACGCGCGCGAAGCCGGGCGCAGCTATGAAGCCAACCTTCGCATCTTTGACCAGACACGCCAGATGGCGCAGGGCCTGTTGGACTTGCTGCGCCGATAAATCCATATTCCAGAAAGGAATTTTCCCATGACGATTGCTGCCACACTCGCCATCCAGAACTACGATCACGCGCGCAGCGCCGCTGCCCCGGCGCCGACCCCCGGACAGCGAAGTGAAGCCGCTTTCGGCGCGGCAATGGGTGGGTTCGCCGCCCATCTGCATCAGGGCGAAGCTGCGGCCACTCAAACCATGGTCTCTGGCGCGGACCCGCATGCGCTGGTGCAGGCGCTGGCAGCGACAGAACTGGCTGTGGAAACAGCCGTCAGCGTGCGCGACAAGGTGGTGGAAGCCTATCTCGAAATCCTGCGGATGCCGGTCTGAGCCATGCAGGAAACCGTTCTTTACGACACCTTGCGCCAGGGCCTGTGGATCGCAACCCTGATTTCAACCCCGATCCTGACAGCGGCACTGGTGGCGGGGGTCTCGATCGGGCTGTTTCAGGCGCTGACCTCGATTCAGGAAATGACCCTGACCTTCGTGCCGAAACTTGCCGCGATCATTCTGGTCTTCTGGGTGTCGATGAGTTTCATGACAACAACGCTGGTGGATTTCTTTCAAAATGAGATCCTGCCGCTGATTGCAGGGGCATAAGCGATGGATAACGCAGGATATGTCACCCTGACACGCATGACAGGCTTGCGCCGCGAAATGCAGGTGATCGCAAATAACATCGCCAATGCGTCGACGGCCGGGTTCCGGCGTGAAGGGGTGGTATTCTCGGAATTTGTCGTCGGCACCGAACGGCTGGAGCCGTCACTATCAATGGCGTTGGGGAATACACGCCAGACTTATCAACTTCAGGGCGCCTTTACTCAGACCAATGGCAGCTTCGACATGGCAATCGAGGGGGAGGGATTCTTCCAGCTTGAAACGCCTCAAGGCCCACGACTGACGCGCGCGGGCGTCTTTACCCCCAATCAGGCGAGCGAATTGGTCAATATGGACGGGCATCGCCTGCTTGATCAGGGCGGCGCGCCGATCTTTGTGCCGCCGGACGCGCGCAGCATCGGATTGGCGCGCGATGGCACACTGTCGGCCGATGGCGAGCCCTTCGCCCAAGTCGGGCTTGTCCGCCCGGTCGATCCGGTCACGGTAACGCGCGAGGCAGGTACGCTCTTCGTCGTTGATGGTGCGATCGAACCTGTCGAGGCACCGATGATCCTGCAAGGCTTTGTCGAAGAATCGAATGTCAATCCGATCATTGAAATGACCCGGATGATCGAGGTGCAGCGCGCCTATGAGCGCGGCCAGAAGATGCTTGAGAGCGAAGATGAACGGATAAAATCCGTCATTCAGACGCTTGGACGCTAACGGAAAGGGACACACACCATGAAATCTCTGCATATCGCTGCCACTGGCATGAGCGCCCAGCAGATGCGGGTGGATACCATTGCCAACAACCTCGCGAATATGAGCACAACGGGCTATAACGCGCGTCGGGCCGATTTCGCGGATTTGCATTATCAGCAATTTGCGCGACCTGGCGCCATTTCTGCCTCGGATGGCACAGTGCTGCCAACGGGTGTCCAGGCGGGGTTGGGGGTTCGTCCGTCCTCGATCAGCATGCAGATTCAGCAAGGTGCGTCGAATTACACGGGTGGTGATCTGGACATCGCGATCGAAGGCAAGGGCTATCTGGAAGTGACCCTGCCCGACGGTCAGGCGGGCTACACACGCGATGGCGGGTTGAAACGGACTGGTGACGGGCTGATCGTCACCTCTGATGGCTATGAGGTGGTGCCGGGCATCGTGATTCCGAATGATGTGCGCTCGATTTCAATCAATGCTCAGGGCGAGATTTACGGTTATTTTGCGGGCCAGGTCCAGCCGCAGCAAATTGGGCAACTGACGCTGGCCGGCTTTGCCAATGAAAAGGGGCTGGAAGCCATCGGCTCGAACCTGTTTCTGGAAACCGAAGCCTCTGGTCCAGCCAATGTTGCCGTGCCGGGCACCGACGGTCTAGGTGCATTGCGCCAAGGGTATCTTGAAGAAAGTTCTGTCGATCCGGTGCGCGAAATGACCGATCTGATCAAGGCGCAGCGCGGGTATGAACTGAATTCAAAAGTGATCAGCGCCGCAGATCAGATGATGGCTGCGACAGTCCAGGTGCGCTGATGAAATGGCTTTGCATGATTTTGGTGCTGCTGCCTTTGCCGGCCATCGCTGAAACTCTGGTCGCCGCACGCTTGCTGCGCGCAGGCGATGTGATCGGTCCGGGCGATGTTTCCAGAAGCCCTGCAACTGTTGCGGGCGCGGCCGTTGCCCGTGAACAGGTGGTCGGGCTTGAAACGCGTGTGGCGATCTATCCGGGGCGCCCGATACATTTGGCGGATCTCGGCCCCGCTGCCGTGATCGAACGCAATGAGATCGTGCGCATGGTCTATCGTCGGGGTGGATTGATGATCCAGTCAGACGGGCGTGCCATGGCCAGAGCAGGCGTGGGCGACGCAATACAAGTGATGAACCTGTCTTCGCGGCAATCCGTGCAGGGCATAGTAACCGCTGCGGGCCTTGTCGAGATCACTGGGCACCAATGAGTGCCCTCGACATTCATCTCATGTGCGCAGCGCGCACCATCCATAAGGACAGGATCCCGATGTTATGCCGTTTATTCCCGTTTGTCGTGATCGTTCTGGTGGCGGCATGTTCGCCGCTGAGCGATGTTGGGCGCGCACCCGATTTCACCCCATCAGAGAAGAGCTTCGAGCATGCGGCGCTCTATCGTATGCCCTTGCCAGAGACGACAGAAGCGCTGCGCGATTCAGATGCTGCCTCGCTCTGGTCCGCCAGCCAGCGCTCGCTCCTTGGAGATCGGCGTGCCAGTCGTCAGGGTGATATCCTGACTGTGGTTATCGAAATCAATGACAGCGCCGAGATATCCAACAGTACGGGCCGGGACCGTTCTGGCAGCAACAGCCTTGCGGTGCCGCAGTTTTTCGGAATTCCGCAAGCGATTGATCGCAGACTTCCGGGTGGGTTGGCCATCGGTGCTGGCGTAGAAACCACCGGATCAAGCACTTTTTCCGGCAGTGGTTCAGTGCGTCGCAACGAGAAGCTGACGCTGCGGGTTGCGTCCACTGTTGTGGAACGGCTGCCCAATGGGATCATGAGGATCGAAGGTCGGCAAGAAGTGCGCGTGAACCATGAATTGCGTGAATTGTTGGTGACAGGGCATGTGCGCGCCGAAGATATTTCGCGCCAGAATGAGATTACCTATGACAAGATCGCGGGCGCGCGCATCTCATATGGCGGGCGTGGAATCATCTCGAATGTGCAGCAACCGGCTTACGGCGCGCAGATCACCGATATTCTTGCACCATTCTGAGGGCGGGATCATGGAGAAGAGCATGCCATGGGCAAATTGATTCCGGTTTTCCTTGTTTTGCTGGGGCTTGGTGCAGGTGTGGGGGCTGGACTGTTTCTGCGTCCCCCACCGGCTGAACTCGAAGAAGAACAGGCCGAGAAAACCACTGCGCCTGTCACGGCAGACATTGCGGGGCTGGAGCTGTACGAGTTTCCAAGCCAGTTCATGGTGCCATTGGTCGTGGATGGGCGTATCGCGCATACGGTCGTATTGCGCGTTGCGCTGGA
>SKGU01000309.1 GCA_007117255.1 Natronohydrobacter sp.
AGCACAGGCCCCTGCGGCCCCGGTGCCAGCAGCGCCGAGGCCGCACTATATTCGATCCGCGTGCCAGCACGGCGCGTGTCTGACAAGAACACATCCAGAAGCTGCCCTTCCGGTGTCACATCGCGCAGAAACACCACAATCCCGTCAGAGGGTTCCAGAAACTCCCCCGCGCGCAAAAACCGCGCGGTGATGTTTTCGGCGATCTGCACCTGACGTTCGGCAAGCTGCGCACGCGACATCGGCATCAGCACATGCATCAGCGCGGCCAGCATCAGCGCGACAATCACACCGAAAATCGCCACAGGGCGCAGCATGCGCGCATGCGAAATGCCTGTGCCCTGCAACACCACCATTTCATTGTCGCGCGTCAGCCGGATGGCGACATAGACCGCCGCCGCAAAAGCCGAGAGCGGCAGAACCACGCGGATCACATTTGGCAAGGTCAGCGCGGAAAGTTCGAGAAACACCCAGAAGCTCTGCCCGTCCCCGATCAGCGCATCAAACAGCCGCGCCGCGCGGTTGACCCAATAGACCGACACCAGCACCAGCGAGAAGAAGGCGAAAACCGTCAGCAGTTGTGCCAACAGATATCTGTCAATCCGGCTCACCCGCAGCACCTTGTTCATCTATCCCCAGCGCACACCGTATATGCCCCGGCGCAGGAAGGGAAGCCACCGCTTCGCAGGCGCGATACATGCACAGAGAGAGGCAGGGGGGGGCGCTGCCCCCCGGCCAATCGGTTCTTGAACCGATGGCGCACCGATTGCCCCCCTTGGAGTATTTGGGGCAAGATGAAATCAGATCAGGAATTCGGCGTGCCGTGACAAAGGCAGGCTGCGCACGCGCATGCCTGTCAGGGCAAAAAGCGCATTGGCCAGCGCCGCCATGGCGGGCGGCGTGCCTGGCTCACCCACACCGCCCATATGCGGGTTGTCCTGCACGATGGCGACCTCGACCCGTGGGGCGTTGAACATGCGCAGTGCATCGTAATCGGGGAAATTGCCCTGATCGGCGCGGCCATCGGTGAAGGTGATCTCGCCACTCATCGCGGCCGACAGCCCGTAGATCAGCCCCGATTCCATCTGTGCGCGCACAATCGCCGGGTCCAGCACCAGCCCCGGATCACAGGCCATGAAAGCGCGGGCAATGCGGATCGGGCCCGCGCCGTCGCGCGTCAGGTCGATCACCACTGCCGTGGGCGTGCCAAAGGACCACACCATCGCCACGCCGCGCCCGGTGCCATCGGGCACAGGCGCGCCCCAGCCCGACAGATCGCGCACCGCTTCCAGAACGCCCGCCGCAACCGGGCTTTCGGGCGCGACATGATCGAGCCGGAATTGCAGCGGGTCGGCCCCTGCCGCATGGGCCAACTCATCGATGAAACAGTCGTGAAAGAACCCGTTGAAGGAATTACCAACCGCGCGCCAGAATCCGATCGGCACATCGAGATCGGCCAGATGCCCCGCCACGCGATAATGCGGTATCGCATATGGCTGGTCAAACGCGCCTTCGACATGGCCCTTGTCCGGCCCGCCCAGATTGCGCCCGGTCAGCCGCCCGATGGCCGCGCGCGTGACCGATGGGGCCGCGATCTTCGCGTCCAGCAATGTTGCGCGCCCGTCCTCCACGGCCCCACGCATCCGCGCAATCGCGGCAGGGCGGTAGAAGTCGTGGCGCATATCCTCTTCGCGCGACCAGGTTAGCCGGATCGGCACACCGGGCATCAGCGCCGCAATGCGCGCCGCCTGCCGGGTGATATCGGTTTCCACCCGCCGCCCGAAACCGCCGCCAAGGAAGGGCGTGTGCAGGGTGACATTTTCTGCTTCTATTCCAGCCGCATCAGCTGCGACCTTCACATGCTCGCGCGGGGCCTGATTGCCGACCCAAAGCGTCAGATGCCCATCTTGCAGATGCGCAGTCGCCCCCATCGGCTCCATCGTGGAATGCGCAAGGAAGGGTACGCGATATTCGACCTCGATCCCGGCGCTCTGCTCATCCGGCCTGCCCTGATCGCGCATGGTTGAGTTGGGCTTTTCCTCAAAGGCACGGGCAATCTGCGCGACCATCGCATCAGGCGTCGCAGGCAGGGGCGAGGGCGTCCAGTCGATCACTGCTGCCTCAGCCCCTTGCATGGCGGCCCATGTGTTCGAGGCCACCACCGCGATCCCGTCCCCCAGATCCAGCACCTGCTCGACCCCCGGCACCGCCAGCGCAGGGCTTGCGTCAAACCCGGCCATGCCGCCACCCAGATAGGGGCAGATCCGCACAGTGGCAAATTTCATCCCCGGCAGCACGATATCCGTGGAATATTGCGCCTGCCCTGTCACCTTGGCGCGCATATCCGTGCGCGGCAGCGACCGACCCAGCAGCTTCCAGTCGTTGGGATGGCGCAACTCGGCCTGCGGCACGGAGACGCTCGCCGCAGCTTCCGCCAGATCGCGGTAGTCAATCTCACGCCCGTCCGGCGCGATCACACGGCCAGCTTCCGTGCGTAACACACCAGCCTCGACCCCCAGCCGCTCCGCCGCGACCGCCTTCAGCGCCTCGCGCGCGGATGCGCCAGCCAGCCGCATCCGCTCAAACGCATCCACAGTCGAGGTCGAGCCGCCCGTGACCTGCAACCCCAAAAGTTTCGTCGCAGCCCCGATCCCTGCAGTCACGCTGCGTTGCCAATCCTTCATCGCATAATCAGGCACGGGCAGCGCCCCATGCGCCAGCGCGGCGTTGTAATAAGCGGCGGCAGGCGGGCCGTGCAGCACGCGTAGCTGCTCCCAATCCGCATCCAGTTCTTCGGCCACAAGTGCGGCCAGCGTGGTATGCACCCCCTGCCCCATTTCCGCACGCGGGGCGATTATGGTGATGCCCTGCTGATCGATGATCAGATACGGGTTCAGCGTCGCGCCGTCCTCTGGGCGTAGCGGATTCACCACGGGCTTGCGCAACTGATAAATGCCAAAGGCCGCACCGCCTGCCACGGCCACAGCGCCCACAAGCAGCGTGCGGCGAGTGATCGTCCCCAACCGGCTCATCCTGCACCCCCTTCGCGCAGCCTGCCTGCCGCATCATGGATCGCCGCGCGGATCACGGAATAAGTGCCGCAACGGCACAGATTGCCGCCCATCGCCGTGTCAATCTCGTCATCGCTGGGCGCAGGGTTGCCCGCCAGCAAATCCGCCGCCTGCAGGATCTGGCCAGACTGGCAATAGCCGCATTGCGCGACCTGATGCTCTGTCCATGCCGCCTGCAAGGCACTGAGCCGCGCATCGCCCTCGGCCTCAATGGTGGTGACACCGCCCCAGACATCGCCCACAGGCACCTGACACGACCGCACCGCCTGCCCGTCCACATGCACGGTGCAGGCCCCGCAACTGGCGACACCACAGCCGAATTTGGTGCCGGTCAGACCAAGCTCGTCGCGCAATACCCACAGAAGCGGGGTTTCAGGGGAAGCGCCGACAATGTAACGGGTTCCATTGACATTCAAAGCTACGGACATTGATGAAAGCCACCTGTGATGTGTTCTGTCACAGCAGCAGATGGGGCGGCGATGAGGCGAAATCCAGTGCCGACGGCAAAAACGCCGCGTTACCGCTGTCGGGCCGCCGCGATGATCGGCCCCATGCCCTGTTCCTGTATCACGATAACAACCGCATCCGTCCCTTCAACATCGACTGTTCGCCGAAAGGTGCCAACACCGTCCCATGTGCCCAGCACATTCCAAGAAGTGACAATGTTGCGATAGGAAATCGTGCGCCCGGCATTTTCGCCCGCCATGATCTCGACGTCTTCGGCATCTTTGTAGCGCACCAGCTGAACATCAGCCGCATAGGGCAAGCCTTCGGGCGCTACCGCCTCGATCGAGACATCCTTGCCGCGCGTTCCCGACAGATTGATGCGAACACCGTCATATGTCAGCTTCATGCTCAGATGCGTGCCAATCGTGCCCATGACCTGCGCCATGGACGATCCCTTCACCTCGTCAATGCCGCCGACGATCATCTGTGGCGTATAGACCGAGGACCGCCCCTTGGCACGGGCATAGGCTTTCTGGCGATTGCTGAACTTGTCCTGACCGAAACTGTCCGCCCAGCCGATATAGTCCCAGTAATCGACATGCAGCCCCAGCGCGATCACGTCTTCGCGGTCAGCAAGCGACTCCAGCAGCTTGTCGGCAGGTGGACAGGCCGCACAGCCCTGCGAGGTGAACAATTCAACGACGACTGGCCCTTGCTGCGCCTGTGCCGGCGTCGCAAAGCCGATCAGCGCACATAGCAAAATACGCCACCCCGTCGCCAATCGCATTCTCATTCTCCAAAAATTCGCGTAGCGCTGATCTAACCATGCGGCTCGCAGCGGGCCAATCAAGGTTTTGCGAGAATGACCGGATCGCGGCAAGAAGGCCACACTTACCGCGCATCGGACAATATGTCCTGACAAATTTTTTTGTGCACAACGGTATACAAATTACTCGAATCCCCTTGATTGCACAGGGTTGAAAAGGGTATGGCAAGGCCAGCAAGACCCCTTTCACCCTCAAGGGAGGCCAAAGCCCCATGACCATTATTGTCGGACAAGACAGCTCAGGCACGCGCAAGACACTCAGCGCGGGCGGCAAATCCATTGCCTATTATTCCATCCCTGCAGCCGAAGCCGCAGGACTTGGCGATTTCTCGCAACTGCCTGCCGCACTGAAAGTCGTGCTGGAAAACATGCTGCGCTTTGAAGATGGCAAAACCGTCACTGTCGATGACATCAAGGCATTCGCGGACTGGGGCAAGAATGGCGGCAAGAACCCGCGCGAAATCGCCTACCGCCCGGCCCGCGTGCTGATGCAGGATTTCACCGGCGTTCCGGCTGTGGTGGACTTGGCTGCAATGCGCGACGGCATCAAGGCGCTGGGCGGCGACGCGCAGAAGATCAACCCGCTGAACCCCGTCGATCTGGTCATCGATCATTCGGTGATGATCGACGAATTTGGCAATCCGCGCGCGTTTCAGATGAATGTGGACCGCGAATATGAGCGCAACATGGAGCGCTACACCTTCCTGAAATGGGGTCAGGGCGCGTTCAACAATTTCCGCGTTGTGC
>SKGU01000016.1 GCA_007117255.1 Natronohydrobacter sp.
ACCAACCACACTCTGCCGACAAAGAAAGCCGGGCGCTATACGGGCGGGCTTTGGGTTGGCAAATTCCTGAAAACCCACAGCTACCAGCGCATCACCTCCGACGAGGCCGCAGCGCAGATCGGCGAATATGGCTCGCGCCTGTGCATGCTCGAGGGCTTTGTCGGCCATGCCGAACAATGCAATATCCGCGTGCGCCGCTATGGTGGCAAGAATGTGGGCTATGGGATGGCCGCGGAATGATCATGTGTCCATCTTGCAAAAGATACTCGTTGTATTCTCTCGCCCCGATCTGAGGCAGCCATGATGACGATTCCACAAACCCCATCTTTCCGCCTTGATGGCAAAACGGCCCTCGTCACTGGTGCCTCGTCAGGCATCGGGCTTGCCTGCGCAGCGGCACTGGCCGAGTCCGGCGCGAGCGTCACCATGGTCGCGCGCGGGGCAGCGCGGCTGGAGGAGGCTTGCACGACTATCACAAAGGCAGGTGGCAAGGCGCAAGCGCTGACGCTTGATATCGCCGATACTGCGGCCCTGCGCGACCACATCGCAGCACTTGGCCCGTTTGATGTGCTGGTCAATGCCGCCGGTCTTGCCCGTCACAGCCCCGCGCTGGACACGACCGAGGACGACTTCGACGCGGTCGCATCCGTCAATATCAAGGCGGCCTATTTCGCAGCGCAATCTGTGGCGCAGGGACTGATCACCGCGGAAAAATCTGGCAGCATCATCCAGATTTCCAGCCAGATGGGGCATGTCGGCGGTATTGATCGTGCCGTTTACTGCGCGACCAAACACGCGGTCGAGGGGACGACCAAGGCCATGGCGATGGAATGGGGGCCGCATGGCATCCGCGTCAACACGATTTGTCCCACCTTCATCCTGACGCCGCTGACACAGGCCACCTTCGACAACCCTGATCGCCGCGCGTGGATTGAAAGCAAGATCAAACTGGGCCGCGTCGGGCAGATCGAGGATGTCATGGGCGCGGTGCTTTACCTTGCCTCTGACGCCAGCGCATTGGTCACGGGCACATCTCTCAAGGTTGATGGCGGGTGGACAGCAGGATGAACATTTCAGGCCGGATTACTGCGCAAGATGTCGCGAAGCTTGCTGGTGTCAGCCAGTCGGCGGTCAGCCGAGTGTTTACGCCCGGTGCCAGTGTCGCGCCGGCCACAGCCGCCAAAGTGCGGGCTGCGGCGAAAGCATTGGGCTATCGCCCCAACTCTCTGGCGCGCGCGATGATCACTGGCAAAAGTCGGATCATCGGGCTGGTCGTGGCTTATCTGGACAATCAATTCTATCCGGTCGCGATTGAGAAGCTCAGCCATGCGCTTCAGGCGAAGGGCTATCATGTGCTGTTGTTCATGGCCTCGAACGATCCGGGCGAAATGGACCGACTTATGGATGATCTACTGGCCTATCAGGTGGACGGGATCATCACCGCCTCGGTCGCGATCAGCAATGACGTGACGCGGCGCTGCGCGGATGCAGGCATTGCGCTGGTCATGTTCAACCGGGGCCAGCCGGAGTCTGGCCTGTCTTCGGTGACATCAGCCAACGCGCTTGGCGGGCGCAAAGTGGCGCGGTTTCTGATTGAGGCGGGGCACATACGCATTGCCCATATCAGCGGCTGGCAAGGGGCCAGCACTGGCCGTGACCGCGCGCGCGGTCTGATCGAAGGTCTGGCCGAGGCCGGTCTGAGCCCGCATGCGATGGTTGACGGAATGTTCAACCGTGACACAGCGGCGGCGGCGGCACGCGACCTGATGGACGCGCCTGAGCCACCTGATGCGATATTCGTCGGCAATGACCATATGGCCTTTGCAGTCATGGATGCCCTGCGTGGCATGGGGCTGCGCGTGCCGCGCGATGTGTCGGTCGTGGGCTATGACGATGTGCCGATGGCCGCCTGGGGTGCCTATGACCTGACCACTGTGCGCCAACCTCTGATGCGGATGGTTGATGCGACAGTGGAAACCCTGCTTGCGCAGATCGATGAGCCGCTGCGTCCCGCCCAGAACGTGGAGATTGACGCGCCGCTGATCCAGCGCGGATCGGCGCGGTGCGTGGATGGAGATGATGATGCAGGGGTTTGACCCGAAATGGCGTGATTTTCCGGATTACATCTTCGGGATCACGCAGGAAATCTGGGAAGGGCGCGGGCTGTCCACGCTGACGCAGTATTACGCGCCGGATATTGTGGTGCGGATGCCGGGCGGCATCTCCTTCGGCAATCAGGGTGTGATCGCGGCCACCATGGCCACCTTGTCAGAGTTTCCCGACCGGCGCTTGCTGGGCGAAGATGTCATCTGGTCTGGCAGCCCTGAAGCGGGCATGCTGTCCTCGCATCGTATCCTGTCCACGGCAACGCATATCGGGGACGGGGTGTTCGGTCCGGCAACGGGCAAGGCGCTGCGCTATCGCGTGATCGCGGATTGCCATGCGAAGGACAATGCGATTGATGACGAATGGCTGATCCGCGACAATGGCGCGATCGCCCGCCAGGTGGGCAGCACGCCGCGTGATTTTGCGCGCGCACAGATCGTGCGCGAAGGCGGGCCAGAGACTTGCACCAAGCCCTTCACCCCCGCGATCGACCGCCCCGGCCCTTATACCGGGCGCGGAAACAGCAGTGAGTGGGGCGCGCGGCTGGCCGATATGGTCACGCGGATCATGAGTGCTGATGTCGCAGGTATTGCACAGGTCTATGACCGCGCGGCCAACCTGTTCTATCCCGGCGGGATTGAGAGCTACTCGCATGACGGGGCCGAGCGATTCTGGATGGGGCTGCGCGCAGCTTTTCCTTCAGCCGAATTCACCATTCACC
Organism: Natronohydrobacter sp.; assembly: GCA_007117255.1. Classification (GTDB taxonomy): domain Bacteria; phylum Pseudomonadota; class Alphaproteobacteria; order Rhodobacterales; family Rhodobacteraceae; genus Roseinatronobacter. The sequence continues at coordinate 2,828 of SKGU01000016.1, forward strand.
ATGTGATTGGCCGCGATGACCCGATCATGCCGCCGCGCGCTGCACTGCGCTGGTCACTGAGCGGCAAACATGATGGCTGGGGGGCTTTTGGCCCACCCACGGGCACCGAGGTGCATGTCATGGCCGCAACGCATGTCGAATTCGGCCCCTGGGGCGGCACAGATGGCCGCCACGGTTGGGGCATTCGGCGCGAATACACGCTTTTTGATGAAACCGCGATCTGGAAACAGATCGCTCTGCATACAGGTGATACATGACTCCCGAACAGATGGCAGCCCGCATTGTCCGCTACGGCGACCTGCAGCCCTGCAAGACTGCCTTTATCGATGCCCACACACCTGGCAGCGACCAGAAGGAAAATTTCACGATCATCGGCGGCGGTGTGTCGGAAAGCGCGGATCAGCATGTCCACATTACTGAAACGCCGGGCTTCAATATCGGGGCCGCGGGCCAGCCGCCCAAATGCCGCAACTCGCTGCACAGCCACCGCACAGCCGAGGTGTTCTTCGTGCTCAAGGGCCGCTGGCGCTTTTTCTGGGGACGCTGGGGTACAGCAGGTGAGGTGGTTTTGGAAGAAGGCGATATCTTCAACATTCCTACGGGTATTTTCCGGGGCTTTGAAAATATCGGCACCGATTACGGAATGATCATGGCCATCCTTGGCGGTGATGATGCCGGGGGCGGCGTGATCTGGGCCCCGCAAGTGATCGAGGATGCACGCGATCACGGGCTTGTCCTGGGGGAAAACGGCAAGCTCTATGACAGCAAGAACGGCCAGCACTTGCCCGACGGTGTGGCGCCAATGTCGCTTCTCACCGATGAACAACTCAAGGCGTTTCCGGAACCCACCACGGCGCAGGTCATCCCCGATTATGTCGCCCGCTACTGGGACATGATGGCGCTGTCGGACCACCAACCCTGCAAGGTCATCGGCGCTGACGGCCTGCTGCGTGACCGTCCCGGCTTCGAGGTCGAATTCCTGTCGCGCGACTCGCTCCCAGAAACAGCCTACGCGCTTGATCGACATGAAATCCTGATGCCCATGCGTGGGCATTGGCGGCTGACATGGGAGGGTGGCACAACAGTCCTCAACCCCGGGGACACAGCCGCCATACCGCCGCATCTCGCCCATAGCATAACCCCCGCCATGACAGGCGAGGCCAGCCTCTACCGCGTCATGAACACGGATGATCCTGCAGGATCCACAAAGGCCATCTGATTTCATCTTGCAAAAAATACTCCGGGGGGAGTCCGCAGGACGGGGGGCAGCGCCCCCCACCCCCGTCACAGAGAGGACCATCCGATGCCCCTGAGAACCACCCATGTCGGCTCGCTCCCTCGGTCGCAAAAGGTCGTGGATTTCCTGTTCGCGCGCGAGCGGGGCGAGGATTACGACCAGACCGCCTTTGACGCCTGTATGCGCGACGCCGTGATGGAAAATGTCCGCCGCCAGAAAGAGGCGGGCATAGATATCGTGTCAGACGGTGAATGCTCCAAGATCAGCTATGCCACCTATGTCAAGGATCGCTACACAGGCTTTTCCGGGGACAGCGCGCGCAATGCACCGGCGGACCTGAAGCTGTTTCCCAGCTTTCTCGAACGCCTCGCCAAATCGGGCGGCACGCCGAGCTATGCGCGCCCGCAATGCACCGGGCCTGTGGAAAGCCGTGGGCAGGATGAGTTGAAAAAGGATATCGCCAACCTTAAAGCCGCCATGGCCGCGCATGGGGTGGAACAAGGTTTCATGAATGCCGCCTCTCCGGGCGTGATTTCGCTGTTTTTGCAAAACGCCCATTACCCCGACCGGCAAGCCTATCTGGACGCGCTGGCTGATGCCATGCGTGAGGAATACCGCACCATTCTGGACGCGGGGCTTGCGCTGCAACTCGACTGCCCTGATCTGGCGCTGTCACGGCATATGCTGTTCGCGGATCTCAGTGACGCAGAGTTCCTGGCCGTGGCTGAAACCCATGTCACGGCCCTTGAGCGCGCGCTGGATGGCCTGCCGCGCGATAATATCCGGCTGCATATCTGCTGGGGCAACTACGAGGGGCCGCATTGCTGTGATATCGACATGGCGACCATGTTCCCGCTCTTGATGCGCGTGCCTGCGCGCCATGTGCTGTTTGAAACCACAAATCCCCGCCACGGCCATGAATGGACCGTGTTCCGCGACCGGGCGCAGGACATTCCGCCAGACAAGGTGCTGGTGCCGGGGGCCGTGGATACAACCACCAATTTCATCGAGCACCCCGA
>SKGU01000346.1 GCA_007117255.1 Natronohydrobacter sp.
ATGTGCCTCCGGGTAGCCGCACCTCGCTTTACGAGAACCCGGCCTATGCCGAAGTTCCCTTTGCGGAAATGACGCTGCAATCGATCAACGCAGCTGATCCCAACAACCCGACCGTGGACCCGGTGCCTTATGTCGGCATCCAGTATGTTGCGATCCCTGAATGGGCCGGTATCGGCACTTCCGCCGGGCAAGAGTTTTCGGCAATGGTAGCCGGGCAACAGACGCCTGAGCAGGCGCTGGCCCGTGCGCAGGCATTGGTCACGGATGAAATGGAAGCCGCAGGCTACTAAGCCTTCGTTGTCTTCATGAGGGCGGGTCACGGGCCCGCCCTCATTTCCCGCATATTCAATATTATGCCCCCCGCACCTTGGTGAAAGGACAGTGCCATGGCCACGAAGGCTTCGCGCAGTGCTGCCCGGTTGATGTTGGCCCCTGCTGTTATCCTGCTGCTTGGCTGGATGCTGGTGCCACTGACAATGACGCTGATCTTTTCGTTCCAGCGCTACCTGCCTCTGCGCGGTGGGTTTCAGGGCTGGATCGGATTTGAAAACTACACAAGGTTTGTCACATCGAGCGCCTTCTGGCCTTCGGTTCAGGCGACGCTGTTCATCGTCGGGGGGGTGCTGCTGATTACCGTGATGCTTGGCATCCTGCTGGCGATCTTGCTGGATCAGCCGATGTGGGGGCAGGGCATTGTTCGCATTCTGGTCATTGCACCGTTTTTCGTCATGCCGACGGTATCGGGGCTGGTCTGGAAAAACATGTTCATGGACCCCAATAACGGCTTGTTGTCGCATCTTTGGCGGTTTTTCGGTGCGGACCCGATCATCTGGCTGTCTGATGCGTCAATGGCGTCCATCATCCTGATTGTGTCATGGCAGTGGTTGCCATTCGCCACGCTGATCTTGCTGACGGCGATTCAATCGCTGGACAGCGAGCAGATCGAGGCGGCTGAAATGGATGGCGCATCGGCACTGTCGCGGTTCTGGCATATCATTCTGCCGCATCTGGCGCGCGCGATCACCATCGTGATCCTGATCCAGACAATCTTTCTGCTGGCCATCTTCGCCGAGATTTTCGTGACCACGCAAGGCTCCTTCGGGACACGCACGCTGACCTATCTGATCTATCAGCGTGTGCTGGAAAGCCAGAATGTGGGGCTCGGCTCTGCCGGGGGGATTTACGCGGTCATTCTGGCCAACATCTTTGCGCTGTTCCTGATGCGCATTGTTGGCAAGAACCTGGACCGCTGAGGGGGACCGATCATGGCACGTTCTGTCACGACACAACGCAAGACGCTCAACACGCTCATCGCATGGGGCATCGGGCTGCTGATTTTCTTTCCGATCCTGTGGACGATCCTGACCAGCTTCAAGACCGAGGCGCAGGCCATCGCGGACCCGCCCGTGTGGTTCTTCTTCGACTGGACGCTGGAGAATTACCGCGTGGTGCAGGAGCGTTCCAACTACAGCCGTTTTCTGTGGAATTCTGTGATTATCGCGGGCGGCTCGACCATTCTTGGCATGATGGTGGCGATCCCGGCGGCCTGGTCTATGGCCTTTGTGCCTTCGCGCCGAACCAAGGATATTCTGCTGTGGATGCTCTCGACCAAGATGCTGCCCGCGGTCGGCGTGCTCTATCCGATCTATCTGATCTTCATCAAACTGGGTCTGCTGGATTCGCGCTTCGGGCTGACCATTGTGCTGATGCTGATCAACCTGCCAATCATGATCTGGATGCTGTATACCTATTTCAAGGAAATCCCCGGCGAGATCCTTGAGGCGGCGCGTATGGATGGTGCCGGGCTGCGGCAGGAAATCCTGTATGTTCTCACACCCATGGCCATTCCCGGCATCGCCTCGACCATGCTGCTGAACATCATTCTGGCCTGGAATGAGGCATTCTGGACGCTGAATCTGACAGCCGCGCGCGCCGCACCTCTGACAGCCTTCATCGCCAGTTATTCCAGCCCGGAAGGATTGTTCTACGCCAAGCTCTCTGCTGCATCGACCATGGCCATTGCGCCAATCCTGATCATCGGCTGGTTCAGCCAGAAACAATTGGTCCGGGGCCTGACCTTCGGCGCCGTCAAGTAAGGGAAATTCATCATGGGACGCATTGTTCTGGAGCAAGTGACCAAGAGTTTCGGCGACGTAACCGTCATCCCGCCGCTGGACCTGACAATAGAAGACGGTGAATTCACAGTGTTCGTCGGCCCTTCGGGCTGTGGCAAATCCACGCTTTTGCGTCTGATCGCGGGGCTGGAAGATGTGACATCGGGCGCCATACGGATTGACGGCACCGATGCAACATCGATCCCGCCTGCCAAGCGCGGTCTTGCGATGGTGTTCCAGTCCTATGCGCTTTATCCGCATATGACAGTGCGCAAGAACATTGCCTTTCCGCTGCGCATGGCAGGGATGGACAAGGCCGAGCAGGATCGCCGGGTTGAACAGGCGGCGGATGTGCTGAACCTGACCGACTATCTGGACCGCCGCCCCGGCCAGTTGTCAGGCGGTCAACGCCAACGCGTGGCCATTGGTCGTGCGATTGTGCGCGAGCCGTCGGCGTTCTTGTTTGATGAGCCGCTGTCGAACCTCGATGCGGCGCTGCGCGTGGGCATGCGGCTGGAAATCAGCGAAATGCACAATCGGCTGAAAACCACGATGATCTATGTGACTCATGATCAGGTCGAAGCCATGACCATGGCCGACAAGATCGTCGTGCTGCATGCGGGCCGGATCGAGCAGGTCGGCAGCCCGCTGGAGCTGTACCGCGCGCCGAAAAACACCTTTGTTGCGGGGTTCATCGGTTCTCCCAAGATGAACCTGATCACGGGTGCTGCGGCGCGGCAGCATGATGCCCATACCATCGGCATCCGGCCAGAGCATATGAGTGTGTCGGCCAGCGAGGGCACATGGTCCGGTGTGGTCGGCGTGTCCGAGCATCTGGGCTCGGACACGTTCTTTCATGTGCATGACACCGGGCTGGCTGAGACGATCACCGTGCGCGTGGATGGCGAGATCAGCTTCAAGCATGGCGACAGGATCTACCTGACGCCGCGCGCAGATGTGATCCACAGATTTGACGACAAAGGGGACAGACTGTCGTGAAACGTCTGAAAGGAAAAACTGCGCTGATCACCGGGGCTGCGCGTGGGATCGGGCTGGCCTTTGCCGAGGCCTATCTGCGCGAAGGTGCGCAGGTGGCGCTGGCCGATATCGACATTGCGCGCGCGCGTGCCGAGGCCGAGAAGCTTGGCGCTGCGGCCTATGCGGTGGAAATGGATGTGACGCAGCAGGCCAGTATTGATGCAGCGATTGCGGCCACGGTCGCTCATTTTGGTCAGATCGACATTCTGATCAACAATGCTGCGATCTTCACCGCTGCGCCCATTGTCGAGATCACGCGCGCGGATTACGCCCGCTGTTTCGCCATCAATGTTGAAGGCAGTCTGTTTACCCTGCAAGCTGTGGCGCGGCACATGATCGCGCGCGGGCAGGGCGGCAAGATCATCAACATGGCCAGTCAGGCAGGGCGGCGGGGTGAGGCGCTGGTCGGGGTCTATTGTGCCACCAAGGCTGCGATCATCAGCCTGACGCAATCAGCAGGGTTGGATCTGATCAAGCACGGCATCAACGTCAATGCCATTGCGCCCGGTGTGGTGGATGGCGAACATTGGGACGGGGTGGATGCCTTCTTTGCGAAATATGAGGGCAAGGCACCGGGCCAGAAAAAGCGCGAAGTCGGCGCGGCGGTGCCTTTTGGGCGCATGGGCCAAGCTGGCGATCTGACCGGCATGGCGGTGTTTCTCGCCTCGGCAGAGGCGGATTACATCGTCGCACAAACCTATAATGTGGATGGTGGCCAATGGATGAGCTGACGCCCCTGTCGCAGACGGCGCTGAGCAGGTTGCCCGCGTCTGTGCGCCGACCGTCCTATGACCGTGCGGCGCTGTCGGCGGGCATCGTGCATATCGGTCTGGGCAATTTCCACCGTGCGCATCAGGCGTGGTATCTGCATCGGCTGATGGAGGCGGGGCATGCGCGGGACTGGGCAATCCTTGGGGCGGGCGTGCGGCCCGGTGATGGGGCGATGCGCGAAAGGCTTCTGGTGCAGGATTGCCTGAGCACGCTGATTGAACTGGACCCGGCGCATAAATCCGCAGAAATTGTGGGCTCGATGATTGATTTCATCGCAGTCGAGGAAGGCCATGCTGCCCTGATCGCGCGCATGGCCGAACCCGACATTCGTATCGTGTCGCTGACTGTGACCGAGGGCGGGTATTATGTGGACCCGGCCACCCAGACTTTCGACAGCGCGCATCCCGATATCGTCCATGATGCCGAGCATCCCGACCGGCCGCGCACGGCATTCGGGGCCATGGTGGCCGCATTGCGGTTGCGGCGCGCGCGCGGGCTTGGGCCCTTCACCTGCCTGTCTTGCGACAATCTGCAATCCAATGGTGCCGTGCTGCGTCAGGCCGTGGTGACCTTGGCGCAGATGCAAGACCCTGATCTGGCTGACTGGATCGCGGCACAGTGCACCTTTCCCAATGCGATGGTCGATTGTATCGTCCCGGCCACCGGCCCTGACGAAATCGCGCTGGCCGCAGGTTTTGGCATCGCGGACGCTGCGCCGGTGACGCATGAGCCGTTCCGGCAATGGGTGATTGAGGATCGTTTCTGCGCGGGACGGCCTGAGTGGGAAAGGGTCGGCGTACAGTTCACCGACAATGTGCATGGCTATGAGGCGCAGAAACTGCGCATTCTGAATGCGGGCCATCAGGTGATTGGCAATGTGGCCGAGATCATGGGGCTTGCAACCGTGGCAGAGGCAATGGCCCATGCACAGATCAATGCGCTGTTTCACAAGGTCGAAATGACCGAGATCGTGCCTCATGTCGTGCCTGTACCCGGCATGACGCCGCAGCAATATGTCGATCTGATTGCGCAGCGTTTCTCCAATACCGCGATACATGACACTGTGCGGCGGGTGGCGTTTGACGGCTCGTCGCGGCATCCGGGTTTTGTATTGCCCAGTGTACGCGATGCGCTGGCAACGGGTCGCCCGCTGGAGGGGTTAGCCCTGGTCGAGGCGTTCTGGGCGCGCATGTGCGCAGGCACGCGCGAAGATGGCAGCGAGATCATGCCGAATGATCCGCACTGGGGCGCGTTGACAGCGGTTGCGCAGCAAGCGCGGGAACGGCCTTTGGCATGGTTGGAGCAGACGCAGATATATGGCGAGCTTGGGGCGCAGGACGCTTTTCGTGCCAGCTTTGTCAAATGGCTGGACATGATCTGGTCGCAGGGCTGTGCTGCAGCTTTGCGCAGCTATACATGCGTCTGACGGCGTGAGCCTTGGCCCCGCATAAGGTGCGTGTTCAGGTATCAGCCTGCGGGGGCGTGCGTGCGCAGATGATCTGGACAGTCTCTTCGATCTCTCTGGGATCTACAGGTTTGGTCAGGTAATGGTCCATGCCAACGCTGAAGGCTGCTTCGCGTTTTTCAAGCATTGCATCCGCAGAAAGGGCGATAATGGGCGTGTAGTTGCGCGCTGTGGCTTTTTCCCGGCGTCTGATTTCTCGCGTTGCTTCGACACCGTCAAGAACGGGCATTTCGATGTCCATCAGGATCACGTCATAGTCCTGCAAGTCCCATGCGGCGAGGGCCTTCTGACCATTTTCGGCGGCATCGAAGCTATGGCCCATGCGGGACAGGTAATGCGACAGGATCATCCGGTTGGTCGTATTGTCATCCACGATAAGGATGTGCTGGCGCTTCGAGACATTCTGGCCTTGTTCGATGCTCGTCCGAACAGGCGCATGCACAGGTGTGGGCAGAAGTTCGATGGGCATGCTGGCGTTGAAGGCAGATCCTCTGCCAAGACGGCTTTTGACAGTGATGTGCCCGCCCATCTGTTCAATCAGCAATTTCGAGATCGACAGCCCAAGTCCGGTGCCACCGTAGCGACGTGTGGTGGAGGTGTCGGCCTGCACGAAGACATCGAACAGGCGCGACAGCGCTTCGCTTGAAATCCCGATGCCGGTATCGCTGACGGCAATGTCCAGATATCGGGTCGCGCCTTCAGACCGGTCGCCAACTGTTATGGTGATTTCGCCGACTTCGGTGAATTTGACTGCATTGCCTACGAGATTGGACAGGATCTGGCGAATCCGTACCGGATCGCCAAGATAGTAAACTCCGGCCAGTTCTGTCTTGAGGGTGATTTTCACGCCTTTGGCGGCAGCGACTGGTGCGTATAATGCATGGACAGATTTGGCGAGCGCACAGAGATCGAACTCTGTCGGGTTGATCTCCATGGAGCCGGATTCGATTTTTGACAGATCCAGGATGTTGTTCAGCAACTCCATCAGCGAACGTCCTGAATCCACCATCACGTCAAGCCATTTGCGCTGTTCCGGCGTGATATCGGTTTCTGCCAGAATCCCTGCAACACCCAGAACTGCATTCATGGGGGTCCTGATTTCGTGGCTCATGGTGGTGAGGAACGTGCTTTTGGCGCGGTTTGCCGCTTCGGCCTGTTTGCTTTGCTCGTCGAGTTCCGCAGCAATGGCGCGGATCTCCTGCAGCAGGCCTGAGCGCATTTCAGCGGCAAGCAGCATATCAAGCGTTCCATCTGTCGGCGAGAAATCAGAGATGCGTAAAGGCTGTTCTTTTTCGGCGACTTCAAGATCGGGGATATGACCCAGCAGAAGCCAGATGCTGTGCCCGCGATCCAGCACCAGACCGCGCAGGCGTAGCGCCTTGCAGCCCTTCAGCCTGACAATAACGGCACGGCGGTGCTGTCGAAGCTGTTCCGCCGTTTCCAGTTGAGCGGGCAGTTCTACGTCAACGAAGGTGAAAAAGTCACTCTCAAGAATTCCGGGGCCTACATGGTGCAGCAAGGATGGCCCTGCATCGCGGATCGTGCCATTGCCATCAAGCCGAAGATATGCCGGAAAGAGTGTGGCAATATCAGTAGCCGATAGCACCAAGCCCGATGCCGACGTGTCTACGGTATGGGGCGAGGGGTCATTCATCGGTTGGAACGCGTCGTATGGTGAATAGGGCACCGCGTGTTTCGGGTTCGTATGTCACTGCGACAGTCTCTCCGAATCGCGCCGAAGTTGCGAAAAGTATACCTTGTACCAGCGGTGCGAGACCAGTTCGTGTGGAACGATACCGAAGGACCATTTGCTGCGCATCTGCATCGATAAGCTCAAAGCTGGGCATTTCTGCCAGTGGCATATTTGATCGGATACTGGCGTGCATGCGGTCAAGGCTTTCTAGAAATGACAGAAGATCATCACCCGCCATCCTCAGAATGCGACCGTAAGCAGATGCGCCGGCAAAATCGATCCAGACCCGACCGAATTCTTGCAGCGCTTCGTCCATGGACAACCCAAGGTGATCAGCAAGCAAGTGGATCAGCGCCATCGTTATGTCATCGGAATAGTATTCCATGCCGATGAACAGCGGCTGTGTATGGCCGGCGTTGCGTAAAAGCGTGGTCCATTCGGTTTCGGTCATATGTTCGGTCGCCATGTCTTGCAGCGCCTGATGGATCATCCCGTACATGACGTTATGCCTTCCAGTTTTTCATTGGGTGTATCGTAAAACGTGTTTGAAATCAGTTGGTCATTGCGTATTGCGCTATCCGCCTGACGGCCTGCGCGGGGTTTGCGGGTTGGCAAGGGGGGTACGGTACATGGTGGGTTCGACCCGTGCGTAAGAAAAATGCATGTTTGGAAATGAGTATTCCATCTGAAAGGGTTTTGCAGATAACCTTCGCGCGATGCGCTCTGGCTGGTTTGGCAAGCGATATCATCCTCGTAAGAAGTGTGCGTTAACTCATTGCAGCGATTTCCCGCGACAGGTGTATTCACACTGTGTCGTTGCGCGAAGACCGTTGCCGTCTGAGTGGCACAGGTCGGGGTGAGTTTCAAGAAATGAACTCAACTCTGGTTTGTTCTTGGATGAGCCATATAACATGTGGTTTACCAAGGGGCGTGGCGATGTGTTCGCTGCGCAGAGACATCGCTTTCCGCTTGTCTGCGGCCGGAATATGCATAGGGGGACGACATTTGACCAAGATTTCATTATCTGAAAGGAGCCAACCGGATTCCTATGCAGTTGGCCAGGACGCAGTTCTATCAAACACTGAAAAAGTACTGATCCGCGATAGCTGGAACAAGTTTCTTGCGCAGGACACTGTTCTTTCCGGGCTGTTTTTTGAGCGTTTGACCACCTATGCGCCAGAGCTGGAGGTGGCATTTGGAAATGTCGCAGCACGCGCGCCGGTTGAGTTTCTGAACCTGTTCGATCTCGCCATTCGCGGCCTTGATGCAACCACAGAAGACACATTGCGCGAAGCTTATCACAGAGCCCCCGCCGCCCGGACTGCGCAATGCAAGACGCTTGCGGATTGCGGTGCGTTTTTCGCCACTTATGGGATGGACCAACAGGCATGGGAGGCCGCCCGCGCAGCATTTCTGTGGACCTTTACCAAAGCGGCATATCTGGAAGACTACGAACGCACGAATCTTGCCCTTGGCGAGGACTCGGCCTTTGCGCGATTCTTTTTGCTGCATGTCGAAGCGCCCATGAACAAGATCCGTGAAGCGCAAGGCACTGCGCTGTCACCTGCGGTCGTCACCCGCATGCGTGCTGGAGCGGAAGCGATGATGATGCATCCGCAGGAAGCTGGCGTGTTCTTCTACAAGACGCTGTTTGAAACTGCGCCTGATTTGATCCGGCTTTTCCGCACGGCAGATATGGACGCCTTGTCGCGTCATCTGATCGACACGATCGTGTTTCTGAGCCAGGCGGCTGACAACTGTTCCGGCATGCGGGACGAATTGCGCGATCTTGCCAGAGTACATCAGATCAACCAGATCCCGGCCTCGGAATACGGGCAGCTTGCGGGACCGTTGCTTGAAACGTTGTCGCGGTTCGGGCACCCGCTTGACGACGCGATGGCGCAGGGCTGGCAGGTTTTGTTTGACCGCGTTGCGCGCATCATTTCAGAGCCGATGGTTCATCAGGAGTATATGCTCTCTGAAGCACAGCAGTTTCTTTCGCAGGTGGCGGATGAGTTGGACTGGTCCAGTGCCCGAACGCGTAAGCGTCTGACCGAAGTGGCGCGCGAAATCCGTGCAACCGGGACATATACGCATACCAGCGAAGAGCTTGACTATGGCGCGAAACTTGCATGGCGCAACGCACCGAAATGTATTGGTCGGATTTCGTGGAAGAACCTGATCGTGCGCGATTTGCGTCATGTGAATGACGCGACATCCATCTATGACGCGTGTGTCCAGCATCTGAGGACTGCCACCAACGGTGGCAATATCGAGATTGTCCTGTCGGTCTTTCGGCCACTGGCTCCGGGCGAGCGCTGGGGTCCAAGACTGTGGAACAGTCAACTGGTGCGCTATGCGGGCTATGATATGGGCGATGGCACCAAGCGCGGTGACGGTGCGAATATCGAACTGACCGACGCGATCATGAAACTTGGCTGGACACCGCCAGAACCGCGTGGCGATTATGATATCCTGCCGTTGGTAATTGATCTGCCCGGTGACAGCCCGCGCATCTTCCCGCTGGCCGCTGAAGAAGTGTTGGAAGTCCCGATCACCCATCCGACGGAACCCCGGTTTGCAGAGCTGGGTCTGAAATGGTGTGCGGTTCCGGCGATTTCAAATTTCCATCTGGAAATCGGTGGCGTGGTCTATGGCTGTGCGCCGTTCAATGGCTGGTTCATGGGCACCGAGATTGCGCGCGATCTGTGGGAGCCGGGCCGCTATGATCGTGCCCTTGATATCGCGCGGGCGCTTGGCCTTGACACAACGAGCGAACGCACATTGTGGCGTGACCGGGCGTTTCTGGAACTGAATGTCGCGATTCTGCATTCGTTTCAGCATGCGCATGTGACATTGGTTGATCATCAGACCGCGTCGCGGCAATTCCTGATCCATGACCAGCGCGAAAAGCGGGCAGGGCGGGAATGTCCGGCGCAAGGCTCATGGATCGTGCCTGCGGCTGGTGGCTCGACAACACCTGTCTGGCATCATGAAATGCGCGATTTTCACTTGAAGCCAACATATAAATACGCGCCCGACAGGTGGCTTGCGCATGTTGATGAGGGGTTTGCCAGCACTGCGGAAGTCAATGTAGCTGCCCTGTCTCGGACAGAACAGCCATTGATCCTATACGCATCTGAAACGGGTACAGCAGAAAGCTATGCGCATCAGCTTGCACGCCGTCTGGACCGACTTGCGCCCAGTGTGAAGTCGATGGATCAGGTTGGGTTGCAGGATATCGAATGCGCCTCGCGGGTTCTGGCAATTGTCGCGACATGTCGTGATGGTGATGTGCCGGAAAGTGGGCTTGCGCTTCTCGCAGCGTTGACCGCGGCGCCAAGCCATGCGCTGTCGGGCACCTCATTTGCGGTGCTCGGACTTGGCAATCGGATCTATCCGAATTTCTGTCGCGCTGCGCATCGGATCGATCATGCCTTTGCGCTTGCTGGTGCTGAACGTCTGGCCACGCTTGAAACGGCGGATGAGATTTCCGGGCAGGCCGAAACCGTGAAGCGCTGGATTGATGTCTTTGCCAAGCGTTGGGATACGCAAGCACCCGCTAGGAGCAAGTCGCGCTCTTTCTACGAATTGATTCCCCCCCAACAGGAAACAACACCAGACGCATGCCAGCTTGGCACGATCAGTTTCAATCGCGAGATGCTGAACGGATCATCTGCCACAGCGACACGGGATGATCGATCGACCCGGTTGATTGGCATTGATCTGCCAGATGCACTGCTGCGGAAATCTGAATCAGAAACTCATGCCTATGAGACAGGTGATCATGTTGCCATCTGGCCCCAGAACCCTGATGATCTGGTCAAGCGGCTTTGTGCACATCTGGGCTTGCCTGAAGACGGCTGGTTCCGAGCGCATGGCACATCCAGTGAAGCTCTGGATCGGTTTCGGGACGGCTATTCGATCTGGAAACTTCTGTCGGAAGATCTGGACCTGTCCTTGCCGCAGACGCCTGAAGAATTGCTTGCGGCCATGCATGACAAAGGGGGTGATGGGCAAGAGCGTCTGGCTGGATGGTTGCGCATTCTCAATCATGAAGATGACGAAGCCAAACGACAGGATCTGCTGACACGCCTGCGACAGGATTTTCTGACTGTGGCTGACCTGTTTGATTCCTTCCCCGAAAATGTGCCTGAGTTCGAGTTGTTGATCCAGTTGCTTCCGAAACTGAAGCAGCGTCTCTATTCGATCGCATCCAGCCCGCATGCGCATCCGCAACAGATACGCATCATGGTCAGTGTGTTGAGTGTGCCCAAGCCCAACGGGATCATGGATTATGGGGTCGCATCACACTATCTGGCAGGCCAGGCGCCTGGTGCAAAGGTTCGGATGGCAATAAAGCCAGCGCCGCGGCGCTTGCCGGACAGCCCGGACGGACCGGTTATCATGATCGCTGCGGGCACGGGTATAGCGCCTCTTTTCGCGGCGCTTGAAGACCGCGCAGCACTTGGGGTCAGCGCGAGCTCCGCACGGCCCGTAGCGTTGTATTTCGGCTGTCGCAACGAAGGCGAGTTCCTTGAGCGCGCGCAGTTGTTGAAGTGGCGTGCTGAGGGTATCCTCAGCCGTCTGAATGTCGCGTTCTCGCGGGCAGGGCCGGACAAGGCCTATGTGCAGGACGCATTGGACGCCGACGGGGTGAGGGTTGCCAAGGATCTGGCGCATCCGGCATGTCATGTCATGATTTGCGGGGATGCGACGATGGCTCATGAGGTCGAGCAGCGCATATTGGGCATTCTTCAGCGTGATGCAGGGCTGAGCTATTCCGGCGCGCGTGACCTTCTTGAACGCATGCGCGACGAAGGGCGTTTCATCGGCGATGTCTGGGGGATTCAGATGAATTTTGATGTCGCAGTGCCTGCCATGATCGATGCGCGCTATAACCGGGGGGCAAAATGGTTGGCGACATTGAAACGCTCGATTGCGCGTTACCCGACCAAATCCGAGAGTATTCGCAGCTATTGACCGGGCGGTTCTGGGCAGTGGATCGGATCGCCAGATAAAGGCCAGTATGCAGTGCAGATGCATTGGGTTGCGCCCGCCACTGATCTGATCTGGCGGCGTGACTTATCAGCGTGCAAAGAGGTCATTGCCATTCTTCGGCAGTGATCTGCATTTTCTTGATTCTGGAATACAGGGTGGTGGGTTGAATGCCCAAGAGTTGCGCTGCGCCATCTTCGCCTGCAACCTTGCCATCTGTCCGCCGCAGTGCTGCAACCAGATTGCTGCGTTGTGCGGCTGTCATTTCTGCCTCGGAAAGAACTGTCAGTTCTGCAACAGCGCCTTGCGGGGGCGTCACTGCCAGATCTATCTGCAATTTGCCGCCAGTTGAAATGATACTGCCCCGGTCGATCACATTCTGCAATTCGCGAACATTTCCGGGCCAGTCATAGGCAACCAGCTTTTCCATCGAGATCTTTGAGATAATAGGGGGCTTGATATTCAAGCGCTTGCACGACAGTGCCAGAAAATGTGCGGCAAGCGGAGGGATGTCTTCGCGCCGGTCGCGCAGTGGCAGGCAGGCTATGGGAAATACATTCAGGAACATCAGCAATTCCTCACGGAATCTGCCACGCCGGGTCAAGGTTTCCAGATTGTGGCGGCTGGCGGCTATCACACGCAGATCAATATCGCGCGGGCGCGTGTCACCAAGCCGCGTGACCGTGCGTTCCTGTAGGGCGTGCAGGATGCGGCCTTGCAGGTTAAGCGGCAATTCATCGACATCATCTAGAAACAACGTGCCATTATGCGCCAGTTCCAGCACGCCGGGCTTATCGCGCAAGGCACCGGCAAAGGCCCCTCGGATCTGGCCGAAAAGTTCGGCTTCGATCGCATCTGATGTCACGGCGCTGCACTTGAAATGGATCAGCGATCGCCGCCGTCTTGGGCTGCCCTTGTGGATTGCATTGGCGACCAGCGCCTTGCCGGTTCCGGCCTCGCCAGAGATAAGGACAGAGGCCTCGGTGGCCGAAACAAGGTCAATCTTGCTGAGCAGTTGCAGGATAGCGGGTGAACATCCGATGATATCATGATGCGCGCGTTCGGAGGCGATGGTTTCCTGCAGGTAAACATTCTCCTGTTCCAACCGTTCGCGCAGGGCCTGAACTTCTTCCATGGCGTTGCGCAGCTTGCGCTCGTTTTCCTTGCGTTCGGTGATGTCGCGAAAGATGACAACCGCCCCGGCGAGAACATTCTGATCGTAGATCGGGGTTGACACATATTCCACCCGGATAGGTTTGCCATCCTTGCGCCAGAACACTTCATCTTCGATACGGTTGACCTGCTCAAAGCGGAAGGACTGGTAGATCGGGCAGTCATGTGCGGGGTAGGCGTCACCGTTCAGGTGGTGATGGTGGATCATGGAGTGGATATCGCGCCCCAAGAGGTCTTCCGCGCTCCAGCCCAGCATTTCACGCGCGGCGCGGTTCACGAATGTCGTCTTGCCATCGGCATTGACCCCGTAAATCCCTTCGCCTGCGGCATTCAGGATCAACTGGTTCTGGCGTTCCAACTCACTGAAGAAAGCTTGTGCGCGTTGCCATTCCAACAAGCCAAGACGCTGAACCTCGCTGGCTTCGGCGATCTGGTCATGGCGTGCCATCTCATGCAGGTCGATCAATGTCAGCATGATCAGGTGTTGCGAACCGGCAATTGGAGTGCCGCGCAATTCGCAACTGAGCGGCAGGCCTTCGCGGTCGTGTAGCGAAATGTCCCGCCGCCACGCATGGCCGCGATGCGTCAGTTCATCGAGAAATACCACAAAGCGGGCGAAATCCCCGGCGATGTGGGGTGCAAACCGAAATCCGGCATCCTTGTCTTGTGCCAGCAGCTTTTGACAAAGGCGGTTTGATGCCACGATCTTGTCCTGCGTGGTGTCAAGGATCAGGGCCGCGTGTGGCACAGCGTCCAGAAGGGAATCGGGCATCAAGGAGAGAACGCTCATGGCTGTGAGCATGCCTGAAACCATACGCAAGTGACAATACGATTTTTCGTAATATACGAAAAATCGTAATCATAATGAGGCGTGTATCTTGGTAAGATACTGTAAATAAAACAAAATAATCTGAGAGGCATTTGCGCGAAAAGCGATTTTTATGAGTCCTTGCCTTGGTATCCTTGTTGAAACCGTCAACCGTTCTCTGAAGGGGATAGCATGTCAAACAAGAGCCTTGGAAACCCGTTTTCCCACAAGACTGATTTGCGTCATGGTGCGGGCTGTGGGTGTGAAACCTGCACCAGTGATGCGCGCGCCAGAACCACCGCCCCCATGAGCAGTGATGCCATGCTGGAGCGCGCCGTGGAAAGCGCGGTTGTGCGGTCGGTTTTTGGTCACAACGACATCAGTCGTCGGTCCATGATGGGCATGCTGGGTGGCGGTGCTTTTGCCGCCGCGCTTGCTTCGGTGTTCCCGATGGACAAGGCGAAGGCGCTGATCCTCGATGAGTTGGGCGCGCCGGAAAAGCCTGATCTGAAGGTGGGGTTTGTCGCCATTACCTGCGCAACTCCGATCATCATGGCGGAACCGATGGGGTTCTATGATCGCTATGGTCTGAATGTCGAAGTGGTCAAAACTGCTGGTTGGGCTGTCGCGCGTGACATGTCGCTATCTGGTCAATATGACGCCAGCCACATGCTGACGCCAATGCCATTGGCCATGACGCTGGGTGCCGGGTCATCCGCCGTGCCCTACATCATGCCTGCGGTCGAGAATATCAACGGGCAGGCCATCGTTCTGTCGAACGAGCATCTGGACAAGCGCGATCCGCAGCAATGGAAGGGCATGACGTTCGGTGTGCCGTTCGAATACTCGATGCATAATTTCCTGTTGCGCTACTATGTGGCGGAACATGGGTTGGACCCTGATCGCGATATTCAGATCCGCGTGGTGCCGCCGCCGGAAATGGTCGCCAACCTGCGCGCGGGCAATCTGGACGGTTACTTGTCGCCCGATCCGTTCAACCAACGTGCCGTCTGGGAAGGTATCGGCTTTATACACATGCTGACCAAGGATATTTGGGAGGGGCACCCTTGCTGCGCCTTTGCCGCACCGCGCCGCTTTGCTGTCGAGATGCCAAACACTTATGGCGCGCTGCTGAAAGCAATTATTGACGCCACGCAATATGCGTCCAACCCGGACAATCGCAAGGAAATCTCGGAAGCGATTGCACCGGCAAATTATCTGAACCAGCCTGTTCCAGTGATCGAACAGGTGCTGACCGGCACCTTTGCCGATGGTCTGGGCAATGTGCAGCGCGTGCCCGACCGGATCGATTTTGACCCGTTCCCGTGGCATTCGATGGGTGTGTGGATCCTGACACAAATGAAGCGCTGGGGCTACATTGACGGCGATATCGACTACAAGGCGATTGCAGAGCAGGTGTATCTGGCATCTGACGCGCGCAAGGTGATGAATGATCTGGGCTATGATGCACCGGATGTGACTTACAAGTCGCATATGATCATGGGCAAGACCTTCGATCCCGACCAGCCCGAAGCCTATGTCGACAGCTTTGCGATCAAGCGGGGTTGAGCCATGCCAAGCCTGTCCATGAATACACGCGCGGCCATTCTGTCGGTTGTGTTGCTGATTGTCTTTCTTGGTGCATGGGAAGTATCCGTCACGCGCCAGGTCATTGGCGAGGCGCTGACGGAATATGAAATCCTGATGGGACTGGGGCAGCAGCGCGCCGCTGTCCCGCCCCCAAGCGACGTGATGATCAAGGCGTGGGAGCAGTTGCGCAATCCGTTCTACGATGCTGGCCCTAATGACAAGGGCATCGGTATTCAGCTTGCTTATTCGATCGCCCGCGTGCTGTCGGGTTTCGGGCTGGCCGTTCTGGTGGCTATTCCGCTGGGTTTCCTGATCGGAATGTCGCCTGTGGCTTACAAGGCGCTGAACCCGTTTATTCAGGTCTTGCGCCCCATTTCGCCATTGGCGTGGATGCCACTTGCGCTGTTCATTATTCAGGATGCGAATTCCAGTGCGGTCTTCGTGATCTTCATCTGCTCGATCTGGCCAATGCTGTTGAATACGGCGTTTGGTGTGGCGGGGGTGCGGTCCGACTGGGTCAATGTGGCACGCACGCATGAGTTAAGCAGCCTGCGCACCGCGTTGACGGTCATCCTGCCTGCGGCAGCTCCCACGATCTTGACGGGTATGCGCATTTCCATTGGGATTGCATGGCTGGTGATCGTGGCGGCAGAGATGCTCGTGGGCGGCACCGGGATTGGCTATTATGTGTGGAACGAGTGGAACAATCTCGATCTGACTTCGGTAATCTTCTCAATCCTCATGATCGGTGTGGTGGGCATGTTGCTGGATGCGTTTTTCGCAGCCCTGCAACGCGCTGTCACCTATGCCGAATGAAAGGAGCGGTGCTATGACCAAGACCTTCCTGAGCGTCGAGCGGCTGACCCAGACATTTCCGGACGGTGCAGGCGGCACATTGACGGTGTTCGAGAATGCCAGTTTCGGGATCAACAAGGGCGAATTCGTCTGTATCCTGGGTCATTCAGGCTGTGGCAAATCCACGATAATGAATGTGCTGGCAGGGTTGGCAGAGCCGACATCCGGCGTCGTCAAGATGGATGGCGTGGCAGTATCTGGCCCTTCGCTGGACAGGGGCGTGGTGTTTCAGAATTATTCGCTTCTGCCTTGGCTGTCGGCGCTGAAGAATGTGACCTTTGGCGTCAAGGCACGCTACAGTGACTGGTCACGCGAGCAGGTGGTGGCGCATGCCACGAAATATCTGGCAATGGTGGGGCTTGAAGGGGATGTCATCCACCGCAAGCCCAGCCAGTTGTCGGGAGGTATGCGCCAACGTGTGTCAATTGCACGGGCCTTCGCCAACCAGCCAAAGCTCTTGCTTCTGGATGAGCCGTTCGGGGCGCTGGATGCGTTGACGCGCGGCACGATCCAGGAAGAGTTGTTGAAGGTCTGGAGTCAGACTGAACAGACCGTCTTCATGATCACCCATGATATCGACGAGGCGATCCTTCTTGCCGATCGTATATTGCTGATGACGAACGGCCCGTTCGCCCGTGTTGCGGAATCTGTCGAGATCACGATTCCGCGCCCCCGCGCGCGCACCGAGATCGTCAATCACCCCAACTACTACGCTATTCGCAATCATCTGGTGCAGTTTCTTGGCAAGCGTTCGAAGGAACTGGCCGGGCAGCGATCCGATGGCGAAAGTCAGAGCCCGGAAACTGTGCGTATTGATGCCAC
>SKGU01000288.1 GCA_007117255.1 Natronohydrobacter sp.
GCCGAAGCGACGGCAGAAGACTGATCGGCCAATCCTGGCCTGACGTGATTTCCCTTGCATGGCTCTCGTTCGCGCCGCTATCCTCTGATCGGGGGATTAGGAGGATCACGTCATGTCAGAGGATGCTCGAACGGCTGCGCATTTGCCGCCATCTGTTTTGCCAGAGCCGCAGAAGATCACGCGCGCCGATCTGGCCGAGGTGCTGAAGGCCGGTATACGGGACTTCAAACATGCGCCAGTATTCGGACTGGCTTTTTCGGCGGTCTATGTTCTGGGCGGCATAATTCTGTATGCAGTGTTTCTGGCATCTGGGCAAAGCTGGTGGTTCATACCGATTGCCGTGGGGTTTCCGTTGCTGGCGCCCTTTGCAGCGACCGGGCTGTACGAGGTGAGCCGCCGATTGGAACAGAGTGAGCCGCTGTCCTGGCGCGGGGTGGCAGGATGCGTTCTGGCGCAGAAAGATCGGCAAGTGCCCTCGATGGCCATGGTGATCATGCTGGCCTTCATGTTCTGGGTATTTGTCGCCCACACGATTTTCGCGCTGTTTTTCGGGCTGCGTCCCATCACGACCTCGACGATGGACATGCTGCTGTCGGGTCCGGGGCTTATGATGCTTTTGGTTGGCGGCGCGATTGGTGGCGCAATGGCTGCGCTGCTTTTCGCACTGACGGTGGTATCCTTGCCGCTGCTGCTGGACCGTGAAGTGGATTTCATCACGGCGATGATCACCTCGTTCAAGGTGGTGACAACGAATTTTGGGCCTATGGTGATATGGGCCGTGCTGATTGCTGTGCTGCTGTTCATCGGTATGGTGCCGATGTTCCTGGGGCTTTTCGTTGTCTTGCCCATTCTGGGTCATGCGACCTGGCATCTTTACCGAAAGGTCTTGCCCTGAGTTCGCCACAGCCGTGGTCGCGTGAGGGAAGTTTTCAAGCTGCCCGTGATTTTAAGTGATTCTTTACTGTTTCCGGTCTTGGATCGGACACACATGCAATGCTTGAGAGACTGGTTTGTTTCCGATCGCGAAAGAAGTCTGTTTGCTGGCTGAGTGTTGTTGTGCAGCTTGCAACAATTTGCCTATCTACAATGCGAAAATTTATGAAATGCCATGATTTTGCCTGATTCTTCGGGCACATCGAAAACGAGTAATGTATTATAAAGCCGTGCTGGTATGCCTTCTGGGCGTAGCTTATGGCTCAAGCAAGTGTGGCTGGCAGAGAATATGCTCGCCTCTGATTTATGAGAGTGGAAGGTAGTCCGAGATGCCTGTGGTAACAATCAATGACCTGATCTTGGCGCGCGGTCCGGGTGTAACCACCGACACGCCGCTGGGGACGACTTATACATATGACGACAACCCCGACCTGTCGGAGTTGAAAGGCGTAAGCGACGGTTTTGAATTCGAGACACCTGATGACACCTTCGGCAACGTTGTGCCTGTCGGGTCGACCGTTGAGATCGATGGTGTCACCTATACGCTGACCGCAGTGCATGAATTCTGGGGAACATATACCAAGATCGACCCGGAAACCGGCGAAACTTTCACCCAGCAGGGGCAGACTGTTGCGTTGACATTGGAAGACCCGAACGGCAATGCGATCAGCTATCTGTCGCCGTCGGATACTTTCAATGAAGGTGATCCATGGATCCCCGGCGATATCGTCAGCATCGAAGTGTCCTCGGTGCCTTTCGATGCAGGCCAGATCGGACTGACGCCGGGCACTGATGACAGCAAGCTCGGCAATGACGACGATGTTTCTATTCCGTGTTTTGCGGCTGGAACGCTGGTTGACACGGCCGATGGGCGCAAGCCGATAGAAACACTGCGTCCCGGCGATCTGGTTCTGACGCGTGATCACGGCTATATGCCGATCGTCTGGGCGGGTGCGCGTGCGCTTGGCACGGACGAGATTGCAGCACAGCCTGAATTCGCATCAGTTCTGCTGCGAGCAGGCGCGCTTGGGGTGAACTTGCCTGAACGCGATACCCGCGTTTCGCCAGCGCACCGCGTTCTGATCTGCGGGCCGCGTGCCGAACTTCTGTTCGGGGAAAAGGAAGTGCTGGTGCCTGCGGGCCTGCTGGTTGGGCAACCTGGCATTGAGCGGGACGTTCAAGCCGTTACCTATGTTCATATCATGTTCGAGACACATCAGATCGTTTTGGGCGATGGCATGTGGAGCGAAAGCTTCCAGCCCGCAGAGCATTCGTTGGATGGTCTGGGCGCAGCGCAGCGTGACGAGATTCTGGCGCTGTTTCCGGCGCTGGCCAAGAGGGCGGGGCAGTCAGCTTATGCGGCTGCGCGCACAACACTGAAACCCCATGAGGCACGCCTGCTGTTCGCAGCCTAACGGCAGATGCACAAGGAATGTCATGAACGCCCTGCCGCTGGCAGGGCGTTTTGTGTTTTTGCGACTCTGTGGAAATACACCCCGCGCGAGGGCTGGACAGTTTGCGCCAGTCAGGGCAATCTGCATCCAAAGAGGGAGTAGCTTATGTCCGCAGCCACAAACCGCAGTTTGTTCGTCACGATTTTTGGGGTTGTGGGCGTGTTATGGTTTGCTCTTCATGCGGTCGAATATGTTTATGCGCGGTACGAGGCACTTGATGACATGCTGCCTTTGGTGGCGCCTCTGGGTTTGGCGGGTCTGTTCGCCGAGTTGCCACAATGGGCCTCGATTGCATTGACAGCCACAATCTGGCTGGGCTTGCTGGGCGCATTCCTCTTGCTGCTGGGGGATCGGGCGTCAGTATTCATTTTGTCGCTGACGCTGCTTGCTGCGCTTGTCACACTGGCCTGGAGCGTATTGGCGTTTTCACAGGGGCTTGGCGCGCCGGGTCAGGTTAATGCGCTGTTGTTTGGGGCAGGCCAAGCTGCTGTTGCCTTCGGGCTTTGGCTTTATGCGCGCACGGCAAAGCGTTACGGTACACTCTGACCCTGTTTAACAAACACATACTCACAGTTGCGTGGGGTATGATTGCATTCCTGCGCCGCCCGTCACAGGGTGCGCCTGCTGTTATCGGAGCTTTTGATGACCCTTCATGCCAACCTCTCTGACGCAATCGGCAACACGCCGCTGATCCGCCTGAACAAGGCCAGTGATGCGACAGGATGTGAAATTCTGGGTAAGGCCGAGTTTCTCAATCCGGGCCAGTCGGTCAAGGATCGCGCAGCCCTGTTCATCATTCGCGAAGCTGTCGCTTCGGGCAAGCTGCGCCCCGGCGGCACGATCGTGGAAGGAACCGCAGGCAATACCGGCATCGGTCTGGCGCTGGTCGGTGCGTCGCTTGGATATCGCACTGTGATCGTGATTCCCAAAACGCAAAGCCAGGAAAAGAAAGATATGCTGCGGCTGGCAGGTGCCGAACTGGTCGAAGTGCCCGCAGCGCCCTACCGCAACCCGAACAACTATGTCCGATATTCCGGCCGCTTGGCCGAGGCGCTTGCGCAAACCGAACCCAACGGTGCGATCTGGGCCAATCAGTTTGACAATGTCGCAAACCGTCAGGCGCATATCGAGACAACGGGTCCTGAAATCTGGGCACAGACCGAAGGTCGGGTTGATGGCTTCATCTGCGCTGTCGGCTCTGGTGGGACGCTGGCGGGTGTCGCGCAAGCCTTGCAGCCCAAAGGCGTGAAAATGGGTCTGGCGGATCCTATGGGCGCAGCGCTTTACAGCTTCTACACGACAGGCGAATTCAAATCCGAGGGCGATTCCATCACCGAAGGTATCGGGCAGGGGCGGATCACAGCCAATCTGGAAGGATTCACGCCCGATTTCTGTGCGCAGATCCCTGATGCGGAGGCGCTGCCAATCGTGTTCGATCTGTTGTCAGAAGAAGGCCTGTGCCTTGGCGGGTCTTCGGGCGTCAATGTGGCGGGTGCGATCCGAATGGCGCGCGAGATGGGGCCGGGACATACTATCGTGACGATCCTGTGTGACTATGGCACGCGCTATCAGTCCAAACTTTTCAACCCGGAGTTTCTGCGCGCGAAGGATCTGCCTGTTCCCGCTTGGCTGGACCGCGCCGCGAGCAATCTGCCGGATGTTACTGTAACCTGATTGACCTTTATCATGCCGATGATCCGTTCGCTTCTTTTCGCGCTGCTCAGTGTCGTTATTGCGCTGACAGTGCCTGCGCAGTCATTTGCGCAGGACCAGACACTGTCCGTTGCCTCAGAGCAAGGCACGCCATCCGCCCCTGATTACGAAGCGTGGCGCAACTTTGCGCAACAAGCAGAAACCCTGCTGGATCAACCTAATGTGTCAGATGATCAGCTGGTGGAGCTGCGGGCCGCGCTGGTCAATTACCGCGCGCGCTTTCTGGCTGCGCAAGATGCCAACCAGACACGCATTGCAAATCTGCGCGAACAGATCGCAGCGCTTGGTCCGCCACCCGAAGAAGGTGTGAGCGAAGCCGAGGAAATCGCTGCGCGCCGCGCCGAACTCGCAGAGCAATTGACCGCACTACAGGCACCGGGGATTGCGGCGCAGGAAGCATTTCGTCGTGCAGACGGTCTGATCCGTCAGATTGACACAATCCGGCGCGAGCGTGATGCCGAAGCGTTGCTCACGCTCTGGCCATCGCCAGTGAACCCGGTCAACTGGGTTCCTGCGGCTGATGCGGTATGGGGTACAAGTTTCACCTTTGCCTCGCAGATCGTCGGCGCTCTGGACGACCCGGCACATCTACGCGAATTCCGTTCCAATTTGCCCGTATCGATTTTGCTGTTGCTGTTTTCGGGGTTCGTGCTGTGGCGTGGCAGAGCATGGATCGAGCGCTTGGTCTCGAAGCTGCTGGATGACGGCGGGTCACGCCGCAGCAGACGGACGCTTGCACGCCTGATGTCGCTGGCGCAGATCATCGTTCCGGTAACGGCAGTGCTGGCGTTGACTGTGGCGTTTGAGTTGACATCGCTTTTTGGTGCCATCGGCAGCGAAGTGGCGGGTGGTCTGTTGGTCGCGGGCGTGGCGTATTTTGTCGCGAGGTGGGCAGGACGCCAGATTTTCCCGGTGAGGGAATCATCGACTGCGCCCTTGGACTTGTCCGCGCCCAGACGCCGTGAAGGGCGGTTCTGGTCAAACATGATTGGTGCAGCGCTGGCGGTCAACGCTGTTCTGATGGCGTTTCTGCCGCCCGAAAACCAGTCTGACGCGGCCAATGCCGTGATCGCTTTTCCAGTGCTGGCATTCAGTGGGCTGGTTTTGTTCCGGATTGGCATGCTGCTCAATCTGCATAACGTTCCAGTCGATGGGGTCACGCGCGATACGCGGTTCTTTGATCGTATGGTTTCGGTTCTTGCCAAAGCGGTTATGGCAATCGGGATAGGTGCGCCAATCTTTGCGGCCATCGGGTATGTTCAGGCGTCGCAGGCCTTGTTGTTCCCGACAATAGCGTCGCTGGGGCTGATTGTTGTCTTGTTGTTCCTCATGCAGTTGGATGATGACGTCTATGGTTTGATCACCAAGACCAGCGAGGAGGAAACGGACACCGCGCTGGTGCCGTCGTTGATCAATTTCGCGCTTGTGATCCTGTCGCTGCCGGTTTTTGCCTTGATCTGGGGCGTGCGTCCGACCGAATTGCTGGAATTCTGGCAAATGCTGCGTGAAGGGTTCCGCATCGGCGAAACCCGTATCTCGCCAACCAATATTCTGAGCTTCGTGATCGTGTTCTCGATCGGTTACATGATCACGCGCATCCTGCAAGGCGCGCTTGAAAGCTCGGTCCTGCCCAAGACGAAGATCGACAAGGGCGGGCAGAAGGCGATGATTTCGGGCACTGGCTATGTCGGTATCTTCATCGCGGCGCTGGTGGCGATTTCGACGGCCGGGATTGACTTGTCGGGGCTGGCGATTGTGGCGGGTGCCTTGTCGGTGGGTATCGGCTTTGGCTTGCAGAATATCGTGTCGAATTTCATCTCAGGGGTGATTTTGCTGATTGAGCGTCCGGTCGCTGAAGGGGACTGGATCGAAGTCGGCTCGACAATGGGTACTGTGCGCACAATTTCGGTGCGCTCGACCGTGATCGAGACTTTTGACCGCACGGATGTGATCGTGCCGAATGCGGACCTGATTTCCGGTACCGTGACGAATTGGACGCGCTACAACTCAATGGGCCGGGTCATCATTCCGGTGGGGGTGGCCTACGGGTCTGACACCCGCAAGGTGGCGCGCATCCTGCAAGAGATAGGTGAGAATGAGCCACTGGCGCTGGTTGATCCGGCGCCGCAAGTCCATTTCGTCGATTTCGGTGCCGATTCGCTGGATTTCGAATTGCGTATGGTGCTGAGTGACGTTGGCTTCGGAATGTCGGTGCGCACGGAACTGCGTCACCAGATTGCCGAGCGGTTTAAGGAAGAAGGCATCGAAATTCCGTTTGCACAGCGCGACATCTGGCTGCGCAACCCTGAAGCGCTGCGCGGAGAGGCACCGATGACCATGCCTGAGCCGCCCCGCGATCCGCGTGATGAAAATGCGCGTACCCCCATGCAGCGCAATGAAATAACAGAGGATACGGGTGGAGCTGGCGACGGCGATGGCGACGGGGGACGCTGAAAAGCGAATCCCGCATACCCTTTTTCATCAGTGGCTTGTGCCAGATCAAGGCGGTGGTTTGGGTTCGACCTATAATAAGCAGGTAAGAACCCGAACGGAGGAGATTTGCATGTCCCACACCCCGCATGAGTTGGCCGAGGAGTTCCCGCAAGCCACTGATTTGATGCATCGTCTGAAACTTGAAGATGCACATTTTGCCCGACTTGCGGAAGACTATCATACGCTGAACCGGGCCATTCACCGTGCGGAAACACTGGTTGAGCCTGTTTCGGAAAGTCACGAGATTGAATTGCGCCGCAAGCGTATGTTGCTGAAAGATGAGATCGCGCGGATTCTTACCGCAGCAGCCTGATCTGTTATATGAATGGGCCGGTCGCGCACCGGCCCACAACCTTGGTCAGGACGAGCCAACAAACATCCTAAATGGCACGCGCTCAGCCTTTCGAAATCGCTTCCAGCCGGTCGCGTGACAACTCGCCCGGTACAATCGTGATCGGGATAGGAAGGTTGCCGGAATTGCGTGTAAGTTGCGACACAAGCGGGCCGGGATTGTTGCCATCTGTGCCTGCGCCGAGCACCAGAATGCCGATTTCCGGGTCATCGGTGATCTGGGACAGGATTTCCTCGACGGGTTCGCCTTCGCGGATCACGAGTTCCGGATTGATGCCTTGGCGGTCGCGCATCCATTTTGCAAAGACCTCGAAATGCGCTTCGATGCGCTCGCGTGCTTCTGCGCGCATCAGATCGGCCACCCCGGCCCACCCCTGAAATTCTTCGGGTGACACGATCGAGAGGATCTGAACCTGTCCGTTTGTGCGCGCGGCCCGCAGCGCTGCAAAGCGCATGGCATTCAGGCATTCGCGGCTGTCATCCAGCACCACCAGATATTTGCGCATTGCTTTTCCTTACCTGACCTTAAGCCGGCCCATTCTGGCGCAAGGGCGCGCGGCTGTAAACAACTCTGACAACAGCACTATCCCCATTGGACATCGCCCAGAAAGATGTAACCCGCGCCATAGATTGTCTTGATCAGGCGCGGGTTGCGCGGGTCTTCATTCAGCTTGGTGCGCAGCCGCGAGATACGCACATCCATCGCGCGGTCGAAACTGTCGCCAGCGGCCCCACCCAAGGCATCGAGCATCTGCGCGCGCGAAATCAACCGCTTGGGGCTTTCCAGAAACAGCCTCAGCACTTCGCCTTCGGCATGGCTGAAGGGAATTTCCTGTGCATCAGCGTCTATCAGAACATAACGGTCAAATTCGGCAGTCCAGCCGTTGAAGCTGGCGCGGGCGGCGCGCGCCTCTGGCGCGGGCGCGGGTTTGCGTAGCCTTGCGCGGATACGGGCCACCACTTCTGCTGGATCAAAGGGTTTGATGATGTAATCATCTGCACCCAATTCAAGCCCTGTCACACGGTCCTGCACCTGGGCGCGCCCCGAAATGATGATGATCGTCGCCCCGGATTCCAGTGCCAGGCGATGCACCAGCGCCAGTCCGTCGCGATCTGGCAATCCCAGATCGACAAGGCAAACATCCGGCGTCATCCGTTTCAGGGCTGCCTCGAACTCTGCCGCGCGACCGTAGGTCGAGGTCTGAAACCCCGCGTCCTGCAAGGCATGGGCCAGTACCTGACGGATTTCCGGTTCATCATCCAGAATGGCGATATGGGGCGAACTCATGGGGTATGCTCCAGTGCATGGCGCAGATCGTTCAGGGCGAAAGGCTTCGGCAGGATAGGAAATTCGGCCCGCGCTTGCTGATGCAGCAGATCACTTGGGGGTAGGGCCGTCATCAGGTGCAGCCGTTCCATGCCACGCGCCCGACAATGGCGCAACAGATCAAGGCCGGAACCTGCACCGGCAAGGTTGATATCTGACAGCACAAGTCCGATGCCCGGCAAATCCAGCAGGCCAATGGCCTCGTCATGGCTGGCGGCTTCGATGACGGAATGGCCCAGGTCGCGCAGCATCAGGCGCACGGATTCGCGGATTGTGTCGGTATCTTCGACCAGAAGCACCATGGCAGCGGGACTTTCTTGCCTGTGATGGGCCTGTTTGAAAGGCAAGCGCAGCGTCACTTCAGCGCCCCCCTGTGGTTTGTTGCCCACTCGCACCGTCCCTCCCGATAGCGTGATCTGGTCATAAACCATCGCCAGCCCCAGCCCGGAACCGCCAGCGCCCTTGGTGGTGAAGAACGGATCTAGCGCATGTTCCAGCGCATCCTGACTGAATCCCGCACCAGTGTCACATACGTTGATTTCCAGCCAGGTTTCGCCCAAAGCCCGCGCTGTGACAGTGATCTCTCCGGTTTGCCCTGCCAGAGCGTCGCGCGCGTTCAGGATCAGGTTCAGCAAGCTGTCCTGTAACGCGCCCTGATCCAGCATCAGGGGGGGCAATGTACTGTCCATCTCGACCCTCAGCCCGATCTCCGGGGGAAGGGCGGGACAGGCCATCAAGCGCAGATCATCCAGAAGCGCGCCCAGATCGGTGGGTTGCGGGCGCATCTCTCGGGTGCCTGACATGCTTGCAATCCGTTCCAGAAGCGCACCGCCACGCCGCGCGGCGGCCACTGTTGATTGCGCGATCTGGGCGATATCCGGGGGCAGGTCAGCGCGCCGGGCAAGCTGGCCCTGAAGGCCTAGAATGATGGTGAGCAGGTTACCAAAATCATGGGCCAGCCCGGAAGACAGTTGCGCTGCCAGCTCTCGCTTGCGTGTCTGCGCCAGCGCGGCACGGGCCTGCGCTTCTTCGGTCACATCCATTGACATGACATATATGCCCGTGATCGGACCATCGCCCACCCGGTCAGGCGTCAGGGACAAACGGATACGCCGACCACTATCATCATGGGTGAACTCATGGACAAGGTTTTCGCCGTCCAGAGCGCGCTTCAGGAATGGGCTGATCTTTTCAAAGACCGTGCCAAGTGCTGCTGAGGCGGGCAGGCCAAGAATATTCTGTGGCAGTCCGGGAAAGACCGATGACAGTCTGCGGTTAGAGAAGGTGTAGCGCAGATCGCGGTCCAGATGAGCGATATGGGCGGGCATCATCTCCGTGGTCAGGCGGGTGCGGGCTTCCATATCAGTCAGTTCGCGCTTGGCTTGTTCAAGGCTTGCATTCGACGCGGCAAGTGCGCGGTTGGTCTGAGCCAGCCGTTCGGCATGGGCCAGAACCTCGCTGGTCAGTTCCTCGGAATGGGCCTGCAGCAGCCGTTCCTGCAATTTCACTTCGGTGATATCGGTATATACCGTGACCCAACCGCCCTGCGGCAGTGGCGCACCTTCAACGCTGATCCACCGACCATTGGCGCGTTCGCGTTCCATATAATGGGGCACAAAGGCGCGCGCGGCTTCAACGCGGATGCGCACGGCATCCTCGATGTCTTCGACCGCGCCATATTCGCCCCGCGTCACCAGAAAGCGGATCGTGTCATGGAAAGTGGCACCGGGCCGCACCAGCGCATCGGGCAGATCAAACATGGTCTGATAGCGCCGGTTGCTGACCGAGAGGCGCAGATTGGCGTCAAAGATCGACAATGCCTGCTGGATCATGTTCAGCCCCGCGCCCATCAGCTTGATGCGGGTCTCGTCCTCTATCGCCATCTGGTGCCCTCCGTCCGTTATCATGCTAGCGGGGTCAGCGACGAGCGGGAAGCCCGGAAGTTGCGGCGTTACAATTCGTAAGGATTGGGTAAAACTGCGGCAAGAATCGCCCGCACAGATGGGCACAGGGAGACGGGTCTGGCGCAAGGAGGCGCGCAGACCCACATCACGCCGAGAGGAGGAGCCCAAGTGACCACCACGGCCGCAACCAGCGCAGATCTGGGTGATCTTTGTTCCATACCAGCCCTTCTGGCGCGCAACGCCAAGCAATACGGGATGCAAACTGCGTATCGCGAAAAGGAATTTGGCATTTGGCAGGCTTGGACATGGGCGGAAACACAAGCCGAAGTCCGCGCCATGGCGCTTGGTTTTCTGGTTCTGGGAATGAACCGGGGCGACTATGTCGCGATCATCGGGCGCAACCGTCCTGCTTTGTACTGGGCGATGGTTGCCGCGCAGTCTGTGGGCGCGATTCCGGTGCCGCTGTATCAGGACGCAGTCGCCGAAGAGATGGCCTATGTGTTGGACCATTGCGGCGCGCGGTTTGTCATCTGCGGCGATCAGGAGCAGGTCGACAAAGTTCTGGAAGTGCAGGAAACCGTGAGCTGCATCGAGGAAATTGCCTATCTCGATAAACGGGGTATGCGTAAATACGACCACAGCCATATGAACTGGCTGGACGATGTGATGCGCGAGGGGCGCGCCGCGGAAACCCGGCTGGGCGCCGAACTGGACAAGCGGTGCAAGGAACTGACGCTGGAGAGCACCTGTGTGATGCTCTACACCTCTGGCACGACGGGCAAGCCCAAGGGCGTGGTGCTGAGCAATCGCAATATCATCGTCACGTCAAAGAACTCGTCCGAGTTTGATCGCCTGCGGCCCGGTGACGAGATTCTTGCCTATCTGCCCATGGCATGGGTGGGCGATTTCATCTTCGCCATTGGCCAAGCATACTGGACTGGATTTTGCGTGAATTGCCCGGAATCGGCGCAGACCATGCTGACCGACCTGCGCGAGATCGGACCGACCTATTATTTTGCGCCGCCGCGCATTTTCGAGACGATGCTGACCACGGTGATGATCCGCATGGAAGATGCGTCACCCATCAAGCGGCGGATGTTCCACTATTTCATGGAGCACGCCCGCAAGACTGGGCCGCGCATGCTGGATGGCAAATCAGTCGGCCTTGGCGAGCGGCTGAAATACGCATTGGGTAACTTCTTCGTATATGGTCCGCTGAAAGATACACTCGGTCTGCGCCGTATCCGCGTGGCCTATACTGCCGGTGAAGCGATCGGGCCGGAAATCTTTGATTTCTACCGCTCGCTTGGGATCAACCTGAAACAGCTTTACGGCCAGACCGAAGCCTCAGTGTTCATTACACAGCAGCCTGACGGTGAAGTGCGCTCTGACACTGTTGGTGTGCCATCGCCGGGGGTTGAAGTGCGCATTGCCGAGAATGGCGAAGTGTTCTACCGCTCGCCCGGCACGTTCGAGAGCTATTACAAGAACGCCGAAAGTACGGCTTCGACCAAAGACGCCGAAGGTTGGGTCGCCACAGGTGATGCGGGCTTCTTCGAGGAAGGGTCAGGCCATCTGCGTATCATCGACCGCGCGAAGGATGTCGGCAAAATGGCCGATGGCGGCATGTTCGCGCCCAAATATGTCGAGAACAAGCTGAAGTTCTTCCCCAACATTCTGGAAGCGGTGGTCTTTGGCAACAATCGTGATCGCTGTGTGGCCTTTATCAATATTGATCTTGGTGCTGTGGGCAGTTGGGCCGAGCGCAACAATATCGGCTATTCCAGCTATCAAGAGCTGGCCGGTCTGAAATCGGTGCTGGATCAGATTCAATCCCATGTCGAGCAGGTCAATGAAAGTGTCGCGCAGGACAAGATGTTGTCAGGCTGCCAGATCCACCGCTTTCTGGTGCTGCACAAGGAACTTGACGCCGATGATGGTGAGATGACCCGCACCCGCAAAGTGCGCCGCCGCATCGTCGAAGAGAAATTCGCGGATCTGATTGATGCGCTCTATGCGGGTCAGGACAGCATCTACACCGAAACCGAAGTCACCTACGAGGACGGGCGCAAGGGTAAGCTGAAAGCGACGCTGGAATTGCGTGATGCGAAAGTGTTTGGGCAAAGCACAGCTCGGATCGCGGCAGAATGAGCGGGCAGGGGGGAGACATGCTCGATACACAAAAAGACGAGGGCTACACCACCGCCGACGGGCGCAAGATCGGGGGGGTTGCGATGGAAATGCGCAATATCACCCTGCGCTTTGGCGGTGTCGTGGCGATCAAGGATATCAGTTTTGATATTCGCTGGGGTGAGATCAGGGCGATCATCGGGCCGAATGGCGCTGGCAAATCGTCCATGCTCAATGTGATTTCCGGCTCCTATCATCCGCAGGAAGGCGACGTGATCTACAAGGGCTACAAGCGCCCGAAGATGCGCCCCTATCAGGTGGCGCGCATGGGGATTGCGCGCACTTTCCAGAACATCGCGCTGTTTGAGGGCATGTCTGTTCTCGACAACATCATGACCGGGCGTCTGCACCACATGAAGGCCAATTTGTTTCAGCAGGCAATGTGGTGGGGCAAGGCCGAGCGGGAAGAAACCGAAAACCGTGCGCAGGTCGAGAAGATCATCGACTTTCTGGAAATCCAGCATATCCGCAAGACACCTGTGTCGCGCCTGCCTTACGGGCTGAAAAAGCGGGTGGAACTGGCCCGCGCCCTGGCGGCTGAACCGTCGATCCTGCTGCTGGACGAGCCGATGGCGGGCATGAATGTTGAGGAAAAAGAGGACATGAGCCGCTTCATCCTTGATGTGAATGACGAGTTCGGCACCACCACTGTCCTGATCGAGCATGACATGGGCGTGGTGATGGACCTGTCCGACCGCGTGGTGGTCATGGATTACGGCAAGAAGATTGGCGACGGCACACCTGATGAGGTGCGTAACAATGAAGAGGTCATCAAGGCCTATCTGGGGGTGGCGCATGAATGATCTGAACACAAAAGGGGGTGCGCACCATGCCTGATACGCTTCTTTTCGCGATGGAGGCCACGCTCAACGGCCTGACCGCTGGCGTCATGTATGCGCTTGTCGCGCTTGGCTTCGTGCTGATCTTCAAGGCCAGTGGCATCTTCAATTTCGCCCAAGGGGTGCTCGCGCTCTTTGCTGCGCTGACGCTTGTAGGCTTTCAGTCCGGGCAGATCCCATTCTCGCATCTTATCAATGCGATATTCGGCACGCGACTGCATCATTTCGGCTGGAACATGCCCACGGTGCTTGCGATCCCGGCCACCGTGCTGGTGATGATCCTGCTTGCCATTCTGATTGAGCGCTACATTCTGAAACATCTGGTCAATCAGGAACCGATCATCCTGTTCATGGCGACGATTGGTCTGGCCTATTTTCTAGAGGGTTTGGGCGATGTCATGTGGGGTGCCGAGGTCAAGGCGCTGGATGTGGGCCTGCCCAAAGGCATGTCGAGTGCTGTCGATGAGGCGACATTCGCGTGGTTTGGCTACGGCTTCTACATCGACCGGCTTGAACTATGGGCGGCTGGAATTGCTGCAATTCTCGTGGCTTCGCTGACGATCTTCTCACAATACACCAAGCAGGGCCGGGCGCTGCGCGCTGTGGCTGACGACCATCAGGCGGCATTGTCGGTGGGTATCTCGCTGCGCTTCATCTGGGTGCTGACATGGTCGATTGCGGGCATCGTGGCGCTGGTTGCAGGCATCATGTGGGGGTCGAAGTCAGGCGTGCAGTTTTCACTGTCACTGATCGCGCTCAAGGCATTGCCAGTGCTGATCCTTGGCGGCTTCACCTCGATCCCTGGCGCGATTGTCGGCGGGCTGATCATCGGGGTAGGCGAGAAGCTGTTCGACTTCTTCATGCAGCCCATCATCGGTGGCGCGACCGAGAACTGGTTCGCCTACATGCTGGCGCTGGTGTTCCTGCTGTTCCGACCACAAGGCCTGTTTGGCGAACGAATTATCGAGAGGGTGTGAGACATGCTTTACCGTGAAGCTGGCGATTTCAAGACAAGCTATGTCGCCGACAATCAGACCTTCCCTATCAGGTTCGATCGTATCGGTTATTATGTGATCCTTGGTGTTGCCTTTCTTGTGGTGCCGCTGTTCATCACGGATTACTGGGCGAATTCGATTGTCGTGCCCTTTCTGATCTACACGATCGCAGCATTGGGGCTGAACATCCTGATCGGCTATTGTGGACAGCTATCACTTGGAACCGGGGCTTTCATGGCCGTAGGGGCCTATGGCAGCTACAAGCTGATGACGGCCTTTCCAGAGCTGAACATTATCTTTGTGATCATCCTAGCAGGCTTTATTACAGCGGGCGTGGGCGTGCTGTTCGGCCTGCCAAGTCTTCGGATCAAGGGCTTTTATCTGGCCGTGGCGACCTTGGCCGCGCAGTTCTTCCTGATCTGGCTGTTTACCCGTCAGGGGTGGTTCTACAACTACTCGCCCACGGGCATGATCTCTGCGCCCACGCGTGAAGTGTTTGGCTATCCGGTCACAGGTCCGCGCGCATCTGCTGTGTCGATGTACATGATCTGTTTGTGTTTCCTTGTGGCGACAGCCTGGCTGGCTCGAAATCTGACGCGCGGCAGTCTTGGGCGGCAGTGGATGGCCATTCGTGACATGGACATCGCGGCGGAAATCATCGGGGTCAATCCGCTGATGGCCAAGCTGACCGCCTTTGCCGTGTCGTCTTTCTTCATCGGCATTTCCGGGGCGCTTTTGTTCACCGTCTATCTGGGTGCGGCAGAAGCGGGCGAGGCGTTCGGGATCGACAAGTCCTTCCTCGTTTTGTTCATGGTGATCATTGGCGGGCTTGGATCGATCTTTGGCGCTTTCGCGGGTGCGGCCTTTCTGATCGTCGGACCGGTCATGCTGAAGCTGTTGCTGGTCAACACATTGGGCTGGCCCACCGATATGGCCGCGCATCTGGAAATCATGATCATTGGTGCGCTGATCATCGTGTTCCTGATCGCCGAGCCGCATGGCATCGCTGCGCTCTGGCGCACGATCAAGGAAAAACTACGCCTTTGGCCTTTCCCCTATTAAGGGGGCGGGCTGCCAAGAGAACTGTCATCCATATGGGAGGAGAACCAAAATGAAGATGACCCGACTGGCCGCCACACTTGCGGCAACCATGATCGCAGCAGGGCCGGCACTGGCCGACACGCTGCACTTCCCC
Organism: Natronohydrobacter sp.; assembly: GCA_007117255.1. Taxonomy (GTDB): domain Bacteria; phylum Pseudomonadota; class Alphaproteobacteria; order Rhodobacterales; family Rhodobacteraceae; genus Roseinatronobacter. Next base: position 15,395 of record SKGU01000288.1, read on the forward strand.
TCGCTCAGCTACCGCACCGGGCCTTTCGCTGCTGGGGGTATCCCCTTCGCAGATGGCTATTCCGATTACCTGACGCTGATCAACGAGCGTGATGGTGGTATCGGCGGCGTGCCGATCCGGCAGACCGAATGCGAGACCGCCTATAACACGGAACGCGGCGTGGAATGCTACCAGTCGATTCGCGGTGATAACCCGCTGGTGTTGCAGCCCTTGTCCACCGGCATCACCTATCAGCTGATCCCGCGCACGATGGAAGATGGCATTCCCATGCACACCATGGGCTACGGGCGCACGTCTGCGGTGAATGGCGAAGTGTTCAACTGGACCTTCAACTACCCCGCGAACTACTGGGACGGGGCCAGCGTGATCATCAACTACCTGCTGAGCGAAAATGATGGCTCACTCGAAGGCAAGAAAATCGCGCTTCTGTATCATAACTCTGCTTACGGGCGTGAGCCGATCCCGACTCTGACCAATCTGGCAGAGCGGCATGGATATGAATTGCTGACCATCGGCGTTGACAGCCCCGGTCAGGAACAGGGCAGCCAGTGGTTGCAGATCCGCCGTGAGCGCCCGGATTATGTGGTGATGTGGGGCTGGGGCGTGATGAACCCGACCGCCATTCAGGAAGCCGCGAATATCCGCTTCCCAATGGAGAATTTCATCGGCGTATGGTGGTCCGGTTCGCAGCAGGACGTGTTGCCTGTGGGCCAGGGTGCGCATGGCTATAAGGCACTTGCGATGCACGGCACCGGCACGGATTACCCGATCTATGCTGATATGCAGCAATATGTCATCGACACTGGCAAATATGCAGGCACGGGCGACGAGGTGGGCACGGTGCTCTACTCGCGCGGGATGTATGCTGCGATGCTGGCGGTAGAGGCTGCGAAGAAGGCACAGGAAATCCACGGTGTGGCCGCGATCACCCCTGCAATGATGCGCGACGGGATGGCCAATCTGGAAATCACCGAAGAGCTGATGGCCGAACTGGGCCTGCCGAATTTTGGCCCAGCCTTCTCGGTATCTTGCAACAATCATGGTGGCTCAGGTCAGGCAATGATCCAGCAATGGGATGCCAACGCACGGGAATGGAACCTGATCACCGACTGGATCGACCCAGATCGTGAGATGATCATGGAGATGGCCATGGAAGACAGCCTTGCATTTGCGGCTGAGAACAACATGACGCCGTCCTGCATGAACTGATGCAAAAGCTGGTCCCGGCTTTGTGCCGGGGCCAGATCCAACACAGATAACAAAGGCCCAAAGCCATGCTTGATGCCAGCCCGACCGAACAGACACTTCTTGAAGTCAACAATATCGAGGTGCTTTACAACCACGTCATTCTGGCGCTGAAAGGGGTGAGCCTGTCGGTGCCCAAAGGCGGCATCACGGCGCTTCTGGGCGGCAATGGGGCAGGCAAATCGACGACTCTGAAGGCGATTTCCAACCTGATCCATTCGGAACGTGGTGAAGTGACCAAGGGCTCGATTGTCTATGATGGCAAAAATGTCGTTGGTCTGGACCCGGCCGATCTGGTGAAAACTGGTGTGGTGCAGGTCATGGAGGGTCGGCATTGCTTCGAGCATCTGACGGTTGAGGAAAACCTGATGACGGGCGCCTACACGCGCACCGATGGCCGCGCGGCAGTCGCAGCAGAGCTTGAACTGGTCTATGAGTATTTCCCTCGCTTGAAGGAACGCCGCAAGTCGCAGGCGGGCTATACATCTGGCGGCGAGCAGCAGATGACCGCGATTGGCCGCGCGCTGATGTCGCGCCCGTCGATGATCCTGCTCGATGAGCCGTCCATGGGCCTTGCCCCGCAACTGGTCGAGCAGATTTTCGAGATCGTCGCGCGTCTGAACCGCGAACAGGGGGTGACTTTCCTTCTGGCCGAACAGAACACGAATGTCGCGC
>SKGU01000230.1 GCA_007117255.1 Natronohydrobacter sp.
CTGGCCGCTGTGGCTAGCCTCACTTCAACCTTTGGGAGGAGGCCACATGAAACCCACCGCACGTGTCATCCCGACAGTCCTTGCAAGTCTTGTTGCCGGCCCTGCGCTGGCCAGTATCGACGTGCCGATTGCTTATCTGGAAATGGAAATCGAGCGCCCCCCTGTCCTGACCAACCTTGACCCGATCCCTGAAGACCTGGGCCGCATGGGCGCGCAACTGGGGCTCGCGGACAATGCCACGACAGGCGGTTTCATGGGCCATAATTACAGCGTCACCGATGTGATCGTGCCCTTGGGCGAGGATTGGCTGGAAGCTGCGCGCACAGTGCTGGCCGACCACCGGATTCTGGTTGTGAATGCACCTGCCGAGGCGCTTCTGGCGCTGGCTGAACTGCCCGAAGCCGAGGGCGCGCTGATCTTCAACGCCAGTGCCGAGGCAGAAGCGCTGCGCGAAGATGACTGCCGCGCCAATGTGTTGCACACGATGCCCAGCTACGCGATGCGCGCCGACGCGCTGATGCAATTCCTGATCTCAAAACGCTGGAGCGATCTGGTGATGATCACGGGCCAGCGCGAAGGAGATATGGCTTTTGCCGAAGCGCTGCGCAATTCCGCCACCAAATTCGGCGCGCGCATCCGGGCGGAAAAGGAATGGGACATGTCGTCCGATATGCGCCGCAATATCGGGCAGGAGTTCCCGGTCTTCACGCAGGACTTTCCCAGCCATCATGTGATGCTGGTGGCCGATGAAGCGGGCGATTTCGGCCCGTTTCTGGAATTCAACGCATGGGAGCCGCGCCCTGTGGCCGGATCGGCAGGCGCACGCCCTGATGCGTGGTCGGACCGCGTGGAAGCCTACGGCGCGGCGCAGTTGCAACTGCGCTTCAAGCGGCTGGCCGACCGGCCCATGGGGGCGGTGGATTATGCCGCTTGGGCGGCTGTGCGCTCTGTGGGCGAAGCAGTGACGCGCACCGGCAGCAATGATGCAGGCGAGATCCGCGACTACATCCTGGGCGATGATTTCGAACTGGCCGCCTTCAAGGGGGCCGCGATCACCTATCGGGACTGGAACGGCCAGATGCGCCAGCCGATGCCCGTTGCCACAAAAACCGCCCTTGTCGCCATGACGCCCATGCCGGGGTTCCTGCATGAGGTCAGCACACTTGACACGCTGGGGCGCGACCGCCCTGAAACGGCCTGCACGGCCTTTGACTGAAAGGAAATCCCGATGATACGCAGCACAGTATCTGCTCTTGCGCTTACGACCTTCATGACCGCGCCTGCCATGGCGCAGGAAGTCTGGGTTTCAAACGAGCGCGACAATACGATTAGCATCATTGATGTACCCACGATGGAAGTGGTCGAGACAATTGAAGTCGGCGCGCGCCCACGCGGGATCATGTTCAGCCATGATCACAAGGTCGCCTATCTCTGCGCGTCCGATGACAGCACCATTCAGGTGATCGACGTGGCCACGCGTGAAATTCTGCACAACCTGCCTTCGGGCGAGAATCCGGAAACTTTCGCGCTGCACCCCGACAATCGCCACATATATATCTCGAATGAAGATGATAACATCACGTCAGTTCTGGATGTGGTGGATCGCCGGATCGTCGCACAAATTCCGGTTGGCGTGGAACCTGAAGGCAAGGCCATCAACCGCGCGGGCACCATCGCCATCACCACCTCCGAGACCACGAATATGGCGCATTGGATCAACACCGAGACATACGAGATTTTCCAGAACTCGCTGGTCGGGTCGCGCCCGCGCCATGCCGAATTCACCAGCGACGACAAACGCCTGTTCGTCAGTGCCGAAATTGGCGGGGGCTTGCATGTGTTTGACACCGAGACCTTTGAGGAACTGGCCGAAATCCGCTTTGATATCCCCGATGTGCACCCCCATGATGTGCAGCCTGTCGGCTTCAAGCTGACTGAGGATATGAGCCGCGTTTACGTCGCCCTTGGCCCGGCAAACCGCATTGCCGTTGTTGATGCTGAAACCTACGAGGTGCTGGATTATCACCTGGTGGGCCGTCGTGTCTGGCACATGGCGATGTCAGACGATGAAACGAAACTCTTCACCACCAACGGTGTGTCGGGCGATGTGACGATCATCGATCTGGAACGACAGGAACCCGTCAAGACCGTAAAGGTCGGGCGCTTCCCGTGGGGCGCAGCGTATCGGCCTGCGGATAGCTGATGGACGCGCTTGAGGTTGCAGAACTGAGCTTTCGCTATGGCAGGAGAGAGGCGCTTCATCGCGTCTCTTTTCGCGTTCAGCCGGGCGAATTCTGCGCGCTGCTTGGCCCCAATGGCGCGGGAAAATCGACGCTGTTTGCGCTGCTCACGCGGCTGTTCGTGGCGCGGCAGGGGCGGATTGCGGTGATGGGGCAGGATTTGCAGGCCGCACCCCGCGCCGCTTTGGCGCGCATGGGGGTGGTGTTTCAGCAAATGACACTTGATCTGGACCTGAGCGTGGCCCGCAATCTAGCCTATTTTGGCGCGCTGCATGGGCTATCACGGCGCGAGGCCGCCTCGCGTGCGGGCGAGGTTCTGGAGCGGCTGGATATGGCGGAACGCGCGGGCGAGAAAGCCCGCGATCTCAATGGCGGCCACAGGCGGCGACTGGAGATTGCGCGCGCGCTGATGCACCGCCCGCGCCTGCTGTTGCTGGACGAGCCGACCGTGGGGTTGGACGCACGCGCGCGCGCCGCGATCACCGCGCATGTGCACGCGCTTGCGCGCGAGGACGGGATCGCGGTTCTTTGGGCCACGCATCTGGTGGATGAAGTCGCACCCGCCGATACTGTTCTGATCCTGCATCAAGGCCGGATGTTGCAACGCGGGCGCGCGCAAGACATCGCCCCCGAACACGGCCTTGCCGCACATTTCATGGCCCTGACCGAGGACGCCGCCGCATGAGCCCCTACCTGCGCGCCATGAACGCGATCCTTGCGCGCGAGGCGCTGCGCTTTGTCACCCAGCGCGAACGTTTCCTTGCAGCACTCGTGCGCCCGCTGGTCTGGCTGATCGTCTTCGCGGCGGGGTTTCGTGCCGCGTTGGGGCTGTCGATCATCCCGCCCTATCAGACCTATATCACCTATGAGGTCTATATCATCCCCGGCCTTGTGGCGATGATCCAGCTTTTCAACGCGATGCAATCCGCGCTCAGCCTTGTCTATGACCGCGAGATGGGGTCGATGCGTCTGTTGCTGACCGCGCCGCTGCCGCGCTGGTGGCTCTTGTTCTGTAAGCTGCTGGCGGGGGTGCTGGTGTCAATCCTTCAAGTCTATGCCTTTCTTGGGATTGCATATCTCTATGGCATCAGACTGCCGCCCATGGGCTATGTCTGGGTCTTGCCCGCGCTGCTGGTGTCGGGGCTGATGCTAGGGGCTGTGGGGTTATTTCTCGCCTCGACCATCCGTCAATTGGAAAACTTCGCAGGCGTGATGAACTTCGTCATCTTCCCGGTGTTTTTCCTGTCCACGGCCCTTTATCCGCTGTGGCGGATGGCGGAATCCTCGACCCTTTTGCGCGATATCTGCGCGTGGAACCCGTTTTCACATGCGGTCGAACTTATCCGCTTCGCGCTCTATATGCGCCTGAACGCTGAGGCCCTTGGCTGGGTCGCGCTGACTTTTGGAGTGTTTCTGGCGCTGGCGCTTTGGGGGTTTGACCCAGCCCGTGGTATGATGACCCGCAAGGCCCGCTGACCGAAAGGATATGATATGCGCCTGTTTGCCCCCCTTGTGTTGCTTGCTCTGCCCGCTATGGCCGAGGAGGAAGATTTTTCGCAATATGGTACGACCAATCCCGAAGAAATGACGCTGGAGCGACTGGTAGAGCGGGCAGAACGCGGCGATGTGGATATGATGGTATGTGCAAATGGGTATCTGGCGACCAAGGCAGGCCGTCACGCGCAGGCGCGCATCATCTTTGAAGCCTGCGCCGCAGCGGGCTGGACACAGGCGATGAACTGGATGAGTCAGCTTGACCACAATGGCCTTGGCGCAGACGAAGACCCTGACCGCGCGACCGAATGGAGCCGCCGCGCGGGCGAAATGGGCGACGCGGTCGGCACCTATAACCACGGCATCGACATGATCCGCGGGCGCGGTGTGACGCAGGACGTCGAGGGCGGGCGCGCACTGGTGGATCGCGCAGCGAATGACGGGCTTGGCATAGCCAAGCGATTGCAAGCGGCAGGATATGACCTAGATGAGGTCACGCCAGACGCAGATGCATGGAAATATGCGCCGATGTTTTGAACGTCAAAGCGCTGCCTCTTGTCCATTGGTTCAATAGCCTTTGGTCGAATTGTGCGCGAAACCCTGGTGGTGTTTAGTCCTGTTACCCAGACGACGCATTCACATCTTTGCGTCAGTTGCGGCCATTGTTCACGGCAGCCGGCCCCGCTTGTGCGGGCAGCACACCCGAACATTACAGCCTAGGCAAAAGCGCAGGGTGCACTGCCCTGCGTGATCCATGACACATGCCGTCAACAAGTGACGGCGCTTGCAGGAGAGCACCCAATGAACCAGATGACCCAAGCCGATTTCCGCGTTACATCACCTTTCAAACCGCGCTATGACAATTTTATCGGCGGGAAATTCGTGGCCCCGGTGAACGGGCGTTACATGGACAATATCACGCCCATCACAGGCCAGAAGGTTTGCGAGGTCGCGCGGTCTGACAAGGCCGATATAGAGCTGGCGCTGGATGCAGCACATGCGGCCAAGGACGCATGGGGCCAGACCTCTGTTGCAGAGCGCGCGAATACCCTTCTTCGCATTGCCGACCGGATCGAGCACAACCTCGACCTAATCGCAGCGGCGGAAACATGGGACAACGGCAAACCCATCCGCGAAACCACTGCGGCGGATATTCCGCTGGCTGTGGACCATTTCCGCTATTTCGCGGGCACGTTGCGCGCGCAGGAAGGCACCATGTCGGAGATCGACAATGACACGGTCGCCTATCATTTCCACGAGCCGCTGGGCGTGGTCGGGCAGATCATCCCGTGGAATTTCTCGATCC
>SKGU01000008.1 GCA_007117255.1 Natronohydrobacter sp.
GAGCGCGCCTCATGCTGGCCGATGAACTCATCGAGGCTTTGCGGGCGCAGCGCATGGTCAAGTTCCGGCGCGTCTTCGGGCAGGTCTTCACCGCGCAGGCTGGGGTCGGGCGTGGTCATGGATCAGCCTTTCGGGGCAAGCAGGCGAAGCGCTGCGCGGATCAGCGCCGGGGTCGCCGCGTCTGGGTCGCTGGCCTGTGCTTCGGTCACAGCGCGGGCCGCATCAGGTGGCGCATAGCCCAGATTGCCCAGCGCGGACATGGCTTCGGCCACAGCGTTGGAGGCAGGGGGCGCAGCCGGTGCCGCAACGGGTTTCACCCCAGTGCCCTCATCAGCCGGGGGCGTTGCAGGCGGCAGGGATGGTGCCGTTTCCATCACCGCCATCAAAGCCGGGGCCTTGTCTTTCAGTTCATTGGCGATGCGTACAGCCAGTTTCGGCCCCACACCGGGGGCCTTGCGCAGCGCGGCCGAATCCCCCAGCGCGATCGCGCGCGACACCCCGTCCGGCCCCAGCGCACCCAGGATCGCGAGCGAGGCTTTCGCCCCCACCCCCTGCACCGAGGTCAGGACGCGGTGCCATTCCTTTTCCAGCAGGGTCAGGAACCCGAAAAGCTGCATCAGGTCTTCGCGGACAACCAGTTCCGTGTAAAGCGCGGCCACCTCACCGCGCCCCGGCAGGGCCATCAGTGTGCGATCAGACACATGGACGATGTAGCCCACCCCGCGCACATCCAAGAGCACATGGTCCGGGCCACGCATATCCACCACACCTGTGAGCTTGCCGATCATCGCATCCCCCCAGCCATGGCAATACTGCGCGCCGATTGGCAATGAAAGGCATGACAGATGGCAATAGCCAGCGCGTCGGCGGCATCCGGCCCCGCGATCACCACACCGGGCAGTTGCATGCGCACCATATGTTCGACCTGTTCTTTCGCGGCCTTGCCCACACCCACAACGGCTTTCTTGACAGCGTTGGGGGCATATTCGCCCACCTCCAGCCCTGCCTGCGCAGGCACCAGCAGCGCGATCCCGCGCGCAGAGCCAAGTTTCAGCGTGGCCACAGCGTCCTTGTTGACGAAGGTTTGTTCCACGGCAGCACTGTCAGGCGCGTAGGCTGTCATCACGCGGGTCAGTTGCATATGCAGGTCCAGCAAGCGCGCGGCAAGCGTGGCGTCCGGTTGAGAACGGCATATCCCGTTGGCAATATGGCGCATGCGCGGGCCCTCGAAATCGATGACGCCCCAGCCGAGGTTTCGCAGCCCTGGGTCTATGCCGATCACACGCATGCCTGCCTCTCGATGCATTTTTTCTTGTGGTTTTTCTTGTGCTCTGCCAAGCGATAGCACGAAAGGCGAACATCTGCCAAGCGTTTCAAGGCTGCATGGGCAATGTGAAAAATTTACCAGCCATGTTTGCCGCGCATACGGGGTTTGCGATTTTCCATCCTACTCTTGCCATGAATTTACCCATACATCTCGGACAGCCGCGTAAGAATTGTGCGGTTTGAGAATCATACCCCTACGGAGACCAAAATGACCTTCTATGCACAAAGCCGTATTCATACGGAACAAGTGCTCGCCGGTTTCCAGGGCCTGTCGCTTGGCGCATTGATCGCCACCCTCAAGACCTGGAACGACGAGCGGATCACGCGCCGCGAACTGAATGCGCTGACGGATCGCGAACTGTCCGATATCGGACTGAATCGCGCTGATATCGACGCAGTTGCCAGAGGCTACCGCTAAGCCTGCGCTGCGCGAATTATCGAGAAGACATGCCAAAGCCGCCCAAGACGGGCGGCTTTTTGCATGAGCCGATCAGTTCAGAGTTCGGGGTCTGCTTCAAGGTTTGGCGTCACATCCACGCTTCCGGAGGCGCTGGACGTCGTCGCCGCAATCGTTGTGCCCTGAGGCAACAAGGGCTGCAACATGGCCGCAATCTCGGTCGAGACCGGGTCCGGGCCAAGCAGACGCGCCATCACGGACTCTGCCGCCTGCTCTTCAAGGACCGGGGCGACCGTGCGGGCAAGCTCGCGTGGCCCATGCACGGCCAGAACAAAGCTCTTGATCAACACCATGGCAACCGCGAAAGCAAAAACGCTTCCCACCAGAGACCCAATCACAGCACGCGTGCGCTTGCGCCGCAATGCACGGATTTTCGGGTCATTCTCGATATGCCGCCGCCGTACTTGCTCGCGGCGTTGTTCGAACTGTTTTTTCTGCTCATCCGTCATGGCTTTGCCCGTCTTTTCGGGGCTTCGTGCCCCTTCCAGACCTGAATACCCCGAAAATTCGGCAAAACTTTGACGCGCCACAGGTTGGGATGACGTTAATTCACCAAAGTCAGCGTCGCCCAATCCCCGATATCTTCGCGGTGATGCAGACGGAAGCCTGCTTCCTCATAAGCGGCCAGCACCTGCGGGGCCTGTTCCACCAGCAGGCCGGACAAGATCACATAGCCCCCCTTTTGCGATACCTTCGCGACATCCGGGGCGAGATCAATCAATGGCCCCATCAGGATATTGGCGAAGATCAAATCGAATGGTGCGGCCGCTTGCAGGTCAGGATGTTCGAAACCGGTGGCCTCAATGCAACGCACCCGGCCTTGCAGATCATTGGCCGCGACATTGACTTCGGCCACCTCGATGGCAATCGCATCGATGTCACTTGCCAATGCCGGGTTGGGCCAGATGCGCGCGGCGGCCATCGCCAGAACAGCCGTTCCGCAGCCAATATCGACCACGCTGCGGCCGCGAAAGCCCTCGTTGTCCAGCCGGTCGAGCGCGCGAAGGCAACCGAGCGTGGTGCCATGATGGCCCGTGCCAAAGGCCATGGAGGCCTCGATCAACAAGCCGATGCGCCCTTCGGGCAGCTTGTCGGCGTCATGGCTGCCATAGACGAAGAACCGGCCTGCTTCGACGGGCGACAGGTCGCGACGGACCTTGGCCACCCAGTCGATTTCGGGCAATTCCGACACGATGAAAGGCTGCGCCCCAAAAGCCTGCGCCAGAACCAGAAGTTCGATCTCGTCGGGTTCCTCGACGAAATAGCCGCCGACTTCCCACAGGTTCGAGCCGTCCTCCATCTCGAATACACCGACACCCGTGGGCTCTGGCTCCATGTTTTCCATGGCCTCCGAGAGCGCATAGGCGGCCTCGGACGATGTCAGCTTGGTGATGGCGGTGTAAGTGGTCATGGCAAGCGCCTTATCCGGGTAAGATCAGGCGCCGCGATACTGGCACGCCCTGCCCCGGTCAAGTGAAACCCGCGACGCTTTGCTCCGCTCAGCGGGGGCGCGCGGGTGGGGCGTGACCCCGCTGGACGGGGTCAGGCGTCAGGCCGTCAGGCCAATCGGGCAAGTCACCCCCGTGCCCCCGATCCCGCAATAGCCCTGCGGGTTCTTGTGCAGATATTGCTGATGATAGTCTTCGGCAAAATAGAATTCTGGCGCGGGCAGGATTTCGGTCGTGATCGCGCCAAGCCCCGCCTGTTGCAACCGCGCCCCATAGGCAGCGCGGCTGGCCTCGGCTGCGGTTTTCTGCGCGTCAGATGTCACATAGATGCCAGAGCGGTATTGCGTGCCCCGGTCATTGCCCTGCCGCATGCCCTGGGTCGGATCATGGCTTTCCCAGAACTTCTGCAACAGGGCCTCAAAGCTGACCGTCGCGGGATCAAAGATCACGCGCACCACTTCATTATGCCCGGTCTTGCCTGTGCAGACTTCTTCATAGGTCGGGTTCGGCGTGAAGCCGCCCGCATAGCCCACCATCGTCAGCCAGACACCGGGGATTTGCCAGAAAATCCGCTCTACCCCCCAGAAACACCCCATCCCGAATATCACCGCATCCATGCCATCAGGAACATCCGCTTTCAGCGGGCGACCCGAGATCGCATGCGTATCTGCAGTGGCAATCGCACCCGCCCGTCCCGGCAGGGCCTCGGCGGGGGCAATCATGCGGGTCTTGTCTGCACCAAATCCGAACATTGCGTCTCTCCTTGTTCTCTTGAGGCTAGAGATAAACCCAATTCCGCCCGATGCAACGGATCAGTAAAAGCTCTGCGGGTCGATATCGACACTCAGGCGCAGATCGCCTTTCAGCTTATGTGGCTTCAGCCAGTTTGTGATCGCCGCCTGCAAGGCCACGCCCTTCGGGGCCTTGATCAGCAAGCGCACCCGATGACGGCCCCGGATGCGCGCAATCGGCGCGGGCGCAGGCCCGAAAACCTGTGCACCGATGGCGCGCAACGGCGCATCCGCGCGCGCCAGATCATTGCCCAGCGCGAAGGCAGGCTCCAACCCAGAGGCCGAAATGACAATGCCCGCAAGGCGGCCATAGGGCGGCATGCCCAGCGCCTGACGCTGCGCGGCCTCCGATTGCCAGAAGGCGTCCTCATCGCCAGACAGGATCGCGCGAATGACCGGGTGTTCGGGCTGGCTGGTCTGCACGAGCGCGCGCCCCGGCTTTTCCGCACGCCCTGCCCGCCCCGCCACCTGCCGCACCAGCTGAAACACCCGCTCTGCCGCGCGCAGGTCAGACCCCGACAGCCCCAGATCCGCGTCGATCACCCCCACCAGCGTCAGGGACGGAAAATTATGCCCTTTGGCCACGATCTGCGTGCCGATGATGATATCGGCCTCGCCCGCTGCGATTGCGCCGATCTGTTCCTTCAGCGCGCGGGCCGATCCGAACAGATCGGAGGACAGCACGGCCACACGCGCATCGGGCCAGAGCGCGCGGGCCTCTTCTTCCAGCCGCTCGACACCGGGGCCGACGGGTGCAAGCCGGTCTTCGGCCCCGCAGGCCGGGCATGCTGTCGGGATGGGCGCGCTTGCCCCGCATTGATGGCAGACAAGCCGTTTGAGGAAACGATGCTCGACCATGCGGGCGTCACAATCATTGCAGCCGATCTGATGGCCACAGGCGCGGCACACGGTCAATGGCGCATAGCCACGCCGGTTGAGAAACAACAGCGCCTGCTCGCCTGCGGCAACGCGCGCTGTCACTGCGGC